>JAPOYQ010000230.1 GCA_026706505.1 Gemmatimonadota bacterium | reverse complement strand
TACGAACGGAGCCGGCCCGATCCCTGGCCAGCCGAATAGACGAAGCGGCCGCTCGGGTCCAACTCGAAAAAGCGGGGCGTGGCTTCAGTGGGATAGCGTCCTTTGGCCGTCAGCCGCCCATCGTCGCCAATGGCGAAGAGAGCCAAGGAATCGTGTCCGCGATTGGACCCGTAGAGAAACTGTCCGTCCGGCGTGATCTTTATTTCGGCTGTGGTGTTGTCCTCGTTGTTAAATCCCTCCGGCAAGGTCGAGATAACCTGGAATGACGATAGCGTCCCAGCCTCCGGGTCGAAGTGATGAGCCGACACTGTGCTACCGTCTTCGTTGACCGAATAGAGGAGGTCGCGGGTCGGGTGGAAGGCAAAGTGGCGCGGACCTTCGGGCGTAGCCGGCTCTATCTTGGGCGGGTCGTTGGGCGTCAGTCGCCCAGTTTGCTCGTCAAAGCAAAACTGAAATATCGCGTTGGACGGGTTGGTGTGCGGCACAAAGGCAAAGCGGTTCGAGCGGTCGGTCTGGATGCTGTGGGCGCGTATTGCGGTGGGGATCATCTGCAGCGGCTCGGCCGAAATCGCACCGTCCGCAGCCACGCCGTGCACGCCAACCTGACCCGACCCATAGTACGACGACAGCAAAAAGGCACCACTGTCGTCCAAATACAGATAAGGTGGACCTTCCTCTAGGCTCGTCTCTGCAAGCTTGACCAGCGTCCCCTTCTCCCCATCAACCGCATAGCTAGCCAGTTTTTGGGCCGAGCGCAGAGCCACGAACATCTGAGTCCCATCCGGGCGCACAGTCACCGCCCCGGGAGAGTCCTCCAACTCGATATTGGGCTGCGGCTCCAACGCGCCGCTAGCTTCGTCCATCAGGAAATGCGAGAAAAAATTGCTGCCCGAGTTTGAAATATATACGTGATAGGCCATGAAAATCTCCTCCTTAGTTAAGTCGGTAGGGGCGACCGGCCGGTCGCCCTTACTTCTCGCAAGGCGTGCAAGAAAACGGCTGGATCGGCTGGGCCGAGCAAGAGGGCATGGGAACCGTGCATTGGAATATACACAGCGCGCGGTGTACCCGTGTAGAAAACGTGCGCCTTTTCCCCGCTGTGCAGATAAAACGCCCCCGCGCGAAAAAAGAACGCGCTAATGGCAAAAATTTTGCCCCCAGGCCGGTATTGGGGTTCGGCCGACAAATCGACGACGCGGGCCTCTTCCACCTTCAGCTCGTCGTAGGTGAAGTGCTTGCCGTGGGCGCTGTTGCGGATGAGCAGGTGCCCCTCTAGCAAGACAAAATCCGTGCGGCGGGCACTCAAATAAAACCAAGTGAAGACCGAGAAAAAGATGATCAGCATCAGCACATAAGACGAGCCCAAGGCCACGGGCGCGGCGAGGTGGGCAACTGGGCCATCCGGGTCAATGGCCGCATAGAGCGCGAGGGTCAACACGCCGAAAAAAGCGGTAGTCAAACCAAAAGATGCGGCCAGCACTTTGCCGAACAGAGTGGCAGACGGCGGGTGGATGGGGAAAATGCGCGGTTCCACGTCAACTCGCCCTGAGCAGCATCAAGCCCCCGGCAATGGCGAGGATGCCAATGGTCTTAACAGCCGTGAGCCGTTCTTTGAGAAAGATCCAGCCCAGCAGTGCGCCGATTACCACCGACGACTCGCGCGCGGCAATGATATAGCTAACCGGCCCTTGGGTATAGGCGTACAGTATCAGCAGATAGGTCGCCAGTGAGACCGCGCCAATCAAGGCGATATGCCCGTAGAAGGCGCGAGCCGTCACCAGCAACTCTGCACCGTATCGGCGCACCACAAAGGGCATGCGCACGACGGTAGCGATGATCCACATGCCGCAGATGTAGTAAATCGGTTGCACGTATCCTACGCCTATTTTGTCGATCAGCGAATAACAGACAATCGTCAGCCCCACGCCCAAGGCCAGTTGCAAGCCCCGCGCCTGGAGCTTGAGGGCCGGGGCACCAACGCAAAGAATCCCCGCGAACACTAGGGCAATCCCGCCCGCGCCCAACAGCGAAATATCCTCGCCCAAGCTGAGATAGGCCACCAAGGCCGTCAGCCCCACACCCGAGCCGCGCGCGATCGGGTACACCGTCGAAATCTCGCCGTGCTCGTACGCCCGCGCCAGCAGGGCAAAATACAGCGCGTGAAAAATGCCCGTGGCCAAAAAGCAGATACCGGCCGGCCACGACAGGATCAGCGGCGTTCCCTGCCACCAGATATAGGCGCACAGCGGCATTACGAACAGAATACCAGAGGCAAAGGAGAGCCACATCACGACTACATTGCCAGCGACCTTGTAGGCGACGAAATTCCACAAGGCGTGGCCGATGGCCGCCGCCAACACGAGCCCCCAGACATCGGCGTTCATTTTTTATAAAGTCAATTCGGGTGAATTGGGCCGGTTGACCATAGCGAGATTGAACCCTCGCGTCAAATAATGAATATTCTAAGGATGCGATTAATGACGGACACACCGACTTTCGCGGCAGTGGAAGAGGCCGCAGCGTTTATCAGCCCACATCTCGTGCCGACGCCGCTCGTCCACTGCTACAAGCTCTCGCAAATGCTGGGCTGCTCCTACCACGCCAAGTGCGAGAACTTGCAGCCCGTAGGAGCCTTTAAAGTCCGCGGCGGCGTCAACCTCATCGGGCGTTTATCCCCTGCCGAGCGGCAGCGGGGCGTCATCAGCGCGAGCACCGGCAACCACGGCCAGTCGCTGGCGTACGCCGGCCAGCTCTTTGACACGCCGGTGACTATCTACGGCCCGGAGCGCGCCAGCAACCCGGCCAAAGTCGCGGCCATGCGCGCCCTCGGCGCAGAAGTCCGCCTCGTTGGCCGCGATTTCGACGAGGCGCGCGAACAAGTCGAGCGCGAGGCGCGCCGCACGGGATGCCGCTACGTGCACTCGGCCAACGAGCCGTTGCTGATCGCCGGCGTGGGCACCATGGGCTTGGAGATTTTTGCCGCCCTGCCCGATGCGGAAGCGCTGATTGTGCCCGTCGGCGGCGGCAGCGGCATCTGCGGCATCTCGCTCGTCGCCCGCCACCTGAACCCATCCGTCGAGATCATCGGCGTGCAAAGTGAGAGCGCTCCCGTCTGCCACCGAGCCTGGCAACAGCGGCGGCTCGACGTGGAGGCCCCCATGGCCACGCGGCACGAGGGGCTAGCCACGCGCGTGCCCTTTGCGATGACCTCGCACATGATGTGGGAACTCGTCGATCACTTCGAACTCGTCACCGATGAAGAAATAGACGCGGCCATTGGCTTGTTGGCGCGGGAGGCCAAGCTGGTAGCCGAAGGAGCCGGTGCCGCATCACTAGCCGCGGCCTTGAAAATTCGCGACTCTTTGGCCAGCAAAAAGGTCGTCGGCATCCTCAGCGGCGGGAACGCACCCGCCGATCACTTAGCTCAGATTTTGCAAAATGGCTAAACAACCCAAGCGCAAAAAGAGCCGTCGCCGGGGTGCCACCGCGCGTGCCAATGCAGAGTTGGGCGCGCACATGGCATCGCTGGGCCTAGAGGCCATTGAATCCTATAAGGTCTGGTGCCGTCAGCACGGATTTAGCGCGGCCCTGAGCAAGACTTGGCAGGAGCGGCGGCAAGAGCGCGCCGCACACCAGCGCGACCAACAGGCCGCCCAAGCCGAAGAGGCCGTGCGGCAACACGTCGCGCAACTGGGGCTAGACGGAGTAGCCGCCTACCAGGCGTGGTGTCGGCAACAGGGACTCGGCGACGCCATCCACAAAAGCGACGCCCAGCGCAGCAAGGAACTCAAGCTCCACCAGCAGATCCAGAGCACCCAAGCCCTGCACAAAGGCCGCAAGCACAGCCGGCGCACCAAAGACATCATCCACCAGCTCTGGGCCGGAGCCATCGCCGAGGAAGAGCTGCGCACCGAGGTCTTGCGCCTGATCCATCGGGCCTTTGTCGGATTGGTAGGAGAGCAGCGGGCGCAGCTACGGGATCTGCTCTTGCACGTAGAGAAACGGGCGCCCAATCTGCTCGACGCGCGTCCAGCCCTCCATCGCTTGGGGCGGGTGGAGGGCAATACCTTCGCCGAGGCCCTCGGTGCATTGGCGCGGCACAGCGACGCGTGGCAGCAGTCGCCGTCCGAGCCGAAGCCAGACAGCCGCAATCCCCGGCGACAATTTGCCGCGCTGGTCCGCTTCCTATTGGCCCGCTACGACGTGCCGACTTGCCTAGATTCGGCGTGGTTCGGCGGCTGGGACCAAGAGGCCCAACGCCAGCAAGGATGGTTCGTCCATGTGGGCAGCGGGCAGAACATCCGCACGGCCGACCTGCCGCTCGTGCTCTCTAAGCGCATGGCACATGTCTTTGCCGAGGCACCGAGCGAACTGACGGCGACCGAGGCCCTGCGCTGGGCGCAAGTGATGGGACAGGAAGGCAGCGAGGCACTCGCGCAGGCAGTAATAGCCACGGAATTAGGTCGCAATTTTGCCGACGAATCCTTCTGGAGCACAGTCGTACTCTTCCTCGTCGAAAATCCCATGCTCGACCCAGACATGGTGGGGCCAATCGTCGATTATATCAACCACCAGAAGTACGTCCCCACAGAGGAAGGCGAGCCACCGCAACCCAACTACACCATGAAGGGACGCAGCGCAGTCAAGCTCCTGAGCCAAGTCGAGGAATGGCACGAGCGCTTAGCCCGCGACAACCGCCAGCCCGGCGGTAGTTGGGAATCGTCGGGCATAGGGGGCTTTGAGTGGATGGACGACAAAGAGGAAGGGCTGCGTTGGACCATCCGCGAGCTGACTTCCAAGAAGGAACTCTCGCTCGAAGGACGGGCGATGAACCACTGCGTCGCCTCCTACGTGCCCAACTGCCGGCGGGGCAGCAAGTCGGTATGGTCAATGCAGGTCGATGCGGAGGGTCACAGTGCCCGCGTAGTGACGATCGCCATGCACAATCCGAGCCGCAGAATCGTCGAGGTGCGGGGACGATTCAACGCCGTGCCACGGCAATCGGGAAAAAACCCAAGAAACAAGACATTGGAGCGGCCCTATCGATCGCTGCTGGCGCGCTCTGGTACCGTGTTGCGGAAATGGATTGAGGCCGAGGAACTGGAGCGGACGACGCGGGCGTATTAGGCGGACGCACGTTGCATCTAGAAGGGTATTCGTTATGCCTGTCGCGTCAGGACAACCAAAGAAACCAGCGCACGCTTATTATCCATCGCCAAGGAGAGCCAACATGACCGCTAAATTGCTACTTGCCACGTGCTGCTCCCTCGTGCTCAGCGTCCCAGCAGCCCGCGCCTGCGGCGGCTTCTTCTGCACCACGGTTCCCATGAACCAAGTCGCCGAAAACATCCTCTTCATCCAGGGAGAAGGCACGGTCACCACCCACGTCCAAATCCAGTATAGCGGCACAGCCGCGGACTTTGCATGGATCCTGCCTCTACCGGCGGTGCCTGAGCTCGCCGTGAGCCACAACCAAATTTTCACCCAATTGCAGCGTGCGACCCAGCCGTCGTTCCAGTTGAACTTCCAATGGGACGTTGGCTGTGAATTCCCAGAGATTGCTACCGCCGAAACCGGAGAGGGTCCCTATAATGTGGAGATCGCCTCCGAGGGGCGCGTCGGCCCCTACGACACGGCAGTCATTTCCTCTGAAGATGCCCAGGCCGTCGTCGATTGGCTAGTGGAAAACGGCTATCAACTCGGCGACCTCGGGGTCGAGCTTTTGACGCCCTACGTGGAAGAGGGCTTCTACTTCTTGGCGCTCAAGCTCGCGCCGGACCGCGATGTCGGCGACCTGCAACCCATCGCCGCGACCTATGCGGCCGACGCGCCCGGCATCCCCATCCGCCTCACCGCCGTAGCCACCGAGCCAGACCTAGGCATCCTCGCATACATCTTGGGCGAGCACCGCGCCGTCCCCACTAACTACCGGCACGTGCAGATCAACCAAGCAGCTGTCGATTGGTTCTCTGGCGGCTCCAACTACCCGGAAGTCGTCACCCAAGCCGCCAACGAGGCTGGAGGCCAAGCCTTTGTCACCGACTACGCTGGTCCCAGCCAGATCGCCCGCAACTTTTTCTGGTGGGAATTCGACCTAGCGCTCTTGCGCCAGCAGGATCACCCAGCCGATTTTCTCAACGAGGCCCTATGGCAGGGTTTCCCGCCTGACGCCCAGATGCAGACCCTGCTCCGCCGCCACATCCCCATACCGCCAGCCGTGCTAGAGGAAGAGGTGCTACTCGAAGTGATGTTTGTTGGCAACCGCGAACTCTATGAGCAAGCACGGGAGGATGGCTGGCTCCAAGACTTCGCCGAAAGCTCCTTCTACAACAACATGCGCACCTACGACCGCTATCTCGCCGACTTCACCTTTGACGCCAACGCCTTTGTCGATGACTTGGAGCGCATCGTGGTCGAGCCGCTGGAAAGCGTACGGCAGCTCTTGGAGGAAAAGCCCTATCTCACCCGGCTCTACACCACCCTTTCGGCCGACGAGATGACTATCGATCCCATGTTCGCCTACAATCCCGACCTGCCCGCTGTCAGCAATGTCCACGCTGCGGACGCCTATTGGGATTGCGCCGATCCGGAGACGACGCCGTTCGAAGAATGGGAGTTCGTCGTCTCCTTGGCCGACGGTCGCGAACTCCGCACGCTTCCGTTTGCATTTGACGACTCGCGCCGCGTGCCCGTCGGCCAGCCGGCTGCCGCGATCATCGAGCAGCTAAGCACCTCTGGCCCGCCTCAGGTCATCCGCGCCCTCCCCACGGCCATAGAAGCGACCACTGACCCGACTCCGGCTAGCTGGTCCCTCTTGCCCAACTACCCTAACCCCTTCAATGCGGGCACGATCCTGCCCTTTCTCGCGCCCGACTCGGCACCCGCCGCCCTACACATCTACAATCTCCACGGACAGAAGGTGCG
>JAPOYQ010000897.1 GCA_026706505.1 Gemmatimonadota bacterium | reverse complement strand
TAAGAAATTTGCTGGCTAATTGATTGCGTAATGCGTCCGTCGGAACAACGACGAGTAATTTGGGACAGCGAGTGGAAACAAGAATACCTAACATTGTCTCTGTTTTACCAGTTCCTGTCGGCATCACTATGGTTGCTGTCTTACTCGATACTGACCAATGTGCATGAACAGCATGTATAGCACCTATTTGAGGATTTCTGAGACCAACAATGCCGCGTTTGATATTCTCTTGGACATACGAGAACGCATTTTCCCACGAGTCGAGGATTTTTTGCATTTCTCCATCGAGATCTCTCGATTCCAGTTGGCGAGTGAGTAAAGGGTGCTTTAACCAGGCTCCATTAGATAGATCTATTGACTCATTTTCTGTCTCCGTGTCAACTGTTGCCTGAACTATATAGGTATAACTAGAAGGTAATTTTTTGGTTTTAGTAGGTATGACAAGAACCTCTTTGTTCTCACCAACTGGTTGAAATAGGTGGCCACGGAGATTTTCAATCGTACATGTTGGTAGTGAACCTTCTTGCGGAAATCCTCGCATTCCGATTTGCTTAATAGAGGTTTTGGTTTTTTTTATTTTCGTATCGATTCTGAATACGTCAGGAAGTATGATGTTCATGTGGACTCATATGACGAAGCGGTTATATGGATGGTCATAAACGATTCTGAGGTTACACGGGGGTACATAATCGCTTTTTTTCTTCTTTGCTTAAAAAGTGAATATTCCTGCCTATGTAGGCAAGGATTATCTATGAGTAGGGCGGCCGGGCAGAAACGGCAGAACAGTCCATCCTGCCGGTAAACTGCATGGCGGCAAAAAGCCTACTCTACCAAGGTCAGCCGCAGACTGACTACGAGCCGCATGTAGGAGAGACGAAGAAAACGGATACGGCTGCGGCCAGCAAAAAGGCGTAGTGGATGAGCAGGTGGGGAGCCGGAAGGGGTACCGGAGCGGTTGCGGGTAACGGGCTAGGCTACTACTCGGACTTCTGAGGAGTGGCTGGCGGCTGGGCAAAAACGGTTGACCAGTCCATCCGGCCGGTAAGCTGCATGGCGACAAAAAGGGTGGCGATGCACAGGACGGTAATGGCTAAGCCCGTATAGCCGACGAAGAAGAAGGTGTAGGAGAAGAGCACCAAGTAAATGAATTGGGCCAAGCCGATCTCCACCAAGGCCAGCCGCAGGCCGACCACGAGTCGCATGTAAGAGACGACCAAGAAAACAGATACTGCCGCAGCCAGAAAAAAGGCGTAGTGGATGAGCAAATGGTCGGCTAGATAGGCCAAAAGCAAGTGAAAGCTGAAAAAGGCCGCGCCGATGAAGAAGTAATTCATCGGATGGATGTCGATGCCTTTGACCGTGGCAAAAACGAAGAGGACAAAGAAAAAGAGAAAGAGGGATATGGGCGCGGCTTGGGTCACGTCTTGTACCCAGGGACCTGGATTGAGGCGAGCGGGCATGACCATGCCGAGGGAAGCCCCAGTGAGCAAGCGGTCGTACTGCCAAGTGAGACGCCAGCCATCGGCAGTGCGCTCCTTGTGGGTGGGCGACAGGCTTTGGCGTGGGAAGTCGATGGCGTCGAAATCAGTGTGCATGACCAACTCAAAATCGGAGACCTGCTCGACGTGGTCGCCGAAGCGGTACCACCATTCTTCTAAACCTTGCGATTGATAGGAAAGCCGGATCTGTCGGCTCTGGCCCGGCGCGAAGTGCAATGGTTGTCGCAGGTGTCCTTCCGCCAGAGGCAGCGGGGCGATGGGTTGGCCGTCGATGGACAGGGCGAAATCATCGTACACAGCTTGTGAATTAGGTAGGGCTAGATCGAACGTCAGGTCGAGAGGGTGGTCGGTCGCGTTGGTCGCAGTATAGATGGCGTCTAGTTCCACTTGGTAGGTGGCGTACCACAGCAGACCCTTGCGGCGGTGTTCGAGGTGTAGATCGACTTGTAGGCGGCTGGCTTCTAGGGGCAGGAGATGCCGCCGCTCCTTGGAGTGCTCTGTCTCTTGGCCGTCGGAGGTCTGTGTGACGACGGTTTCCTCGGTGGTCCAGTACAGAAGTGGGGCGCGTTGGGACTGGGGGGTGCCCCACAATTGGCCCACCGCGGCTTTGAGCTTGGTGTCTTGCTGGTGGGTGCGATGGGAGACGACCTGTGCCAAGATGATCCAAGCGACGGCCGTGCAGGCAAAAATGAAGCCGATAGCGGCGATGCGGTATAGCATGGCGCCCTCCTTCAACTGCGTTTGAACGTCTCGCCGATAGCTAAAGTTCCACGTACAGATAAAGTAATCGCCTCAGGGGCGGTCCTCCAGCCAGTACCGAAAGAAGCCGCGTCCGTCGGTTTGCTTGCTAGACGGAATGCTTGGGGCCGATATTGGGACGCTATGACTGCGCTGATTATCGCCTTTTTGGTCGTCTTTGCTATCGGCCCGGTGGCGGCTTCTACAGGGCCACGAGTTGTTGTGGAGCACTTGTCCTCGTTGGGATCGCGGGTGGCCGGCTATCCAGGGAGTGCTAGGGCGGCGGAGTATGTGGAGGGGCAGTTGCAGGCGTTGGGACTGGCGACGCGACGCGATTCTTTTGCAGTGGTGGTGCCGATGGACCGGGGCGGGCGGTTGGAGTGGGAAGATGAGTCGGTCGCCTTGTGCGCGGTGTGGCCGAATGGGGTGCGGACTTCGACCGTGCCGCCGGAGGGGTTGCGAGCACCAGCGATTTGGGGTGGTGATGGGGATTGGGGGGATTTTAATGGGCGGGAGGTGGCTGGGCGGGTGGTGGTGCTGGACTTTGCCAGTGAGGACGCTTGGCTGAAGGCCGCGTCGTTGGGGGCGCGGGCGGTGGTGTTTGTGGCTGCGGAGTCGGCTACTACGCAGCAGGCGCAGGGCAAGTACGTGCAGGTACCGTTGGATGTGCCGCGCTTTTGGGTGGAGGGGGCCGCTGGGGAGCGGCTGCGGCGGCGGTTGGTGGATGGAGAGGTGGAGGTGGGGCTGTGGGGGCGGATGGATTGGCAGAAGCGGATGGCGTACAACGTGTGGGCGGTAGTGCCGGGGAAGGATGCGGGGACCTTGCGGGATAAGACAGTGCTCGTCCATGCGTATTACGACGCGCCGTCGGTGGTGCCCGCGCGAGCACCGGGGGCAGAGGCGGCGGTGAGCGTGGCGGCGCTGTTGGAGGTGGCCGCTCGCTTGCGGGCGAACCCACCGGCGCACACGGTGGTACTCGCCGCGCTGAGTGCCCATTTTCAAGGGCGACAGGGCATGGTCGCCTTTCTCGACAGGCACGCCCGCCGCCAAGAGCACTACGCGGCCCGGCTTGCCGAACCGCTGAATATTGCCCTGTTCATTGGCCTCGATTTGTCCAGCCACGGCGAGCGGGTGGTGCTGTGGAACAACACGGACAGCTACGCGCTCAAGCGGTTTTTCGTGCCCTTTGGCCGTCGCTTTACCGAGTACGCGGAGGCACTGGGCCGCGCCGAGGCAGTGGCCAATGGCATCAGCCCAATTCGGGGGATGGATTGGGACAGCTACATGCCCGGGGGGTTGGCCGCCGATGGGGAGTTGGCGCTCGAGGCGGGATTTCCGTCGCTGACGCTGGCCACGGTGGGCGACGCTCGTTTTGCGCTGGATTTGCCGCTGGGCGAGAAACTAGCGTGGGATAATGTGGAAGGACAGGCGGCGTTAGTGGCCGATCTGCTGGCTCATGCGTTGGCCGATACGGCGCTATTGGCTGGGCGGGAGCGGCTCGAGGAGGCGTTGAAAGATCGGTTGCGGGATTTGCGGGTCAAAGCGCGGACGTTCCCCCGGCGCAGTCAGGTGCCGGACCGGCCGGTGGCCGGGGCGCTGGTGGCAGTGCAGGTGGAGGAAGAAGAGCGCAAAGGGGTGCGCGACACGCGCTACTTTCTCACGGATGCCACCGGGACGGCGCAGATTCCCGGACTGGTACAGGGGACGTATCCGCTGACTGGGGCGGTGCTGAACGCCGAGCGGGGGACGCTTACTCACGTAGTGAACTTGAGTAAGCGCGCGCAAGCGCACCACGGGAAACCGCGGGCGGATGGCCGCTTGGCCAAGAATGTGCGCTGGCTGCAAAATGAGCAGATCGCCGTGCTATTTCCCGGAGTGGGTCGGCCCCTGTACGGCTTGGTCGAGCCGCGCCTTTTGCGTGCGTTGAACCAAGTAAAAGTGCTGTCGGCGGCCGGGAGCGAGCCGAGCCAGTACGGGTACGCGCTGGGTTCGAGCAACATCGGCTCGGTGGGGGTGATCTACGGGCCGGCCGATGCCGCGGCCGGCGACCGCGTCAAAGTGATTTTGGACGGCCAGTTTTTGCTGCTCAACAGCGAGGGCAGCCAAAGCGAGGCCGAGGCGCGGGGCCAGGGATTTTTGCTGACCGAGGAGGGATTTGGGGGAGCGACGCTGCAGGCGGCGCGGGACCTGTGGAACTTGGATGCGGCGCGGTTGGGGATACTCAAGGAGCACGGCATTGAAAATCAGCGGTTGACGCGCCTGCACGCGCAGACGGCGGCGGCCATAACCGAGGCGGAAGCAGCGGCCGAACAGCTAAAGTGGGATGAGTACGTGGCGTGGAGCCGCAAGGCGCTGGGCTTGGAGACGCGGGCCTACCCAGAGGTCTTGGCAACGAAGGGGTAATCTTCTTTATGGCGCTGTTGTTGCCGGCGGCCTTTTTCGGGGAGCGGCTCTTGTTTGCTGCGGCCGATATTCGCCGCCAGCTCGCTGGCTTTGGGCTGTTATTGCTAGCGATTTGGCTGATTTTGGCGCAGGTGCATCCAGCCTTTGAGTTGGCCGAGCCGCTGGTGGTGCTGTTGGCGTTTGCAATCATGGCAATGGCTGCCTTCGTGCTCTTTATGCTGGTAAGCCGGTTCAACCGCGTCATGGCCCAGCACCAGAGCCAACAGATGCGGGTCCACACCCAAGACCTGAGCCGCTTGAGCGCGAGTTATGCAGCCTTCATGCTCGGGGTTTCCAACATGCGGCGGCGGCCCTTGCGCACTGGTCTGACGCTGGCGACGCTGACGCTTTTGACGTTTACCCTGCTCTCTTTTACCTCGTTTGAACAGCAAATCCGCTACGCGAGTTTCCGGCTGCCCCACGCTGGAGCGTACCCTGGGATCCTCATTCGCGACCGCGGCTGGGAGCGTCTGACGCCGGAGGCGCTCGACTACGCCGAGTCGCACTTTGGCGGCAGTGGCTGGATGGGGCGGCGCGGTTGGTACGCGGCCGAAGGCGGCAAGGGAGGCTGGATCGCGGTGGCGGCGGCAGGGAACGCAGTGCGGGCCACGGGTTTGTTGGGCCTGACGCCGGAGGAGGCGCAGATCACCGAGGTGGATAAGAGCTTGGTGGCCGGATCGTTTTTTGCCGCAGATGACGAGGCCACCTGCATCCTGCCGTTGGACATGGCTGAGGAGTTGGGCGTTAGAGTTGGGGACCAGGTCGAGGTATTCGGGCGCGCGCTGGAGGTGCGCGGGATTGCCGACTCAGAGCGGTTGGGTGAACTGCGCGACCTCGACGACGAGAGCCTGATGCCAGCCGATTTTGTCCTGTCGAGCGCAGAGATGCTTCAGCTAGGGACGGCGCAGGACGTGGATATTGCCGGCGAGGAGGAGCTACGCGAACTGCGGCCCTTCATCCACCTAAAGCCGCACCACGTGGTCCTCGTGCCCTATCAAACGCTGGCCGAGGCCGGTGGCAGTTTGCGCTCGGTGGCTGTGCGCTTTCCAGAAGCGACTGATGGGCAGGCGCTGGTCGAGGACTATCTGACGCGGGTGGCGGTCACCTTGTTTGTCGGCTCGCCGGCAGGGCAGGTGATGGCCCTCAGTTCGGTGGGGCTGACGGCTGTGCAGGGGCTGGGGGCGCTGGCGATCCCTGCGCTGGTGGCCGCACTCATTGTGCTCAATGCGATGCTGGGGGCGGTGTACGAACGCCTGCGCGAGATCGGCATCTACTCCTCGGTGGGGCTGGCTCCCTTGCACATCGCGCTGCTGTTTGTGGCCGAAGCCTGCGTCTATGCGGTGCTGGGGACGACATTGGGCTACTTGCTGGGCCAAGGGTTGGGGAAGGTGCTGTTGGCACTGGGGCTGTTGCAGGGCATTACCTTGAACTACTCGTCGCTAGCGGCGATTGGGGCCGCACTGGCGGTAATGGGAGTGGTGTTGCTATCGACGATCTATCCGGCGCGGCAGGCGGCGCGGCAGGCGGTGCCGGACGTGGTGCGTCGCTGGCGGCCGGACCCGCCCAGCGGCGACGAGTGGCTGTTTGAGTTCCCTTTCATGCTCGGCGAGGGAGAAGTCGAGGGGGTGTGCGGCTTTTTGGCCAACTACTTTGGGGCCTTTGGCCGGGCGACGCTGGGGAATTTTTACGTCGAGGATATGCAAGTTACGCAGGCCGATGGCTATCGCCTCTCGTTTACCCTATGGCTGGCCCCGTTCGACTTGGGGGTGAGCCAAGAGGTGGTCGTGGAGTTCGCGTCGGCTGGTGTGCGCACGCGGGCGATGGAAGTCCGATTGCGCCGACTGAGTGGCGAGCATCACTACTGGCAGCGGCTCAACCTGCGGCTGGTAGAGGCTCTGCGCAAGCAGATGTTGATTTGGTACGCGCTCCGGGAGGCCGAGCGCGTCCAGCACGTGGAGTCGGCGCGGGCACTGGCGGCCGAGCAGGCCGAGGAGCGCGTAGAGGAGCAGGCGGCAGCGGAATCGCCAGCGTCCTTTACTTGGCGGGGGTTTGCCGTGGGGGCGCTGTTGGCCTTGTGCATCGGCGTGGGGGCACCCTATGGAGTGATTATGCTGCAAGGGTCGTTCATGGCGCTCAACAGTTCGTCGCCTGGGGCGATCTTTCTGTTCTTCGTCTTAGTGGTGGTGGTCAATACCCTGCTGCGGGCGCTGGGACGTGGCCTCGCTATGGGGAGGTCCGTTATGGGGCGCATG
>JAPOYQ010000253.1 GCA_026706505.1 Gemmatimonadota bacterium | reverse complement strand
ACGGCACCGCGACCTTGAAGCCGGGTAGATGCGTAAAGATCGGATAGTAATTGCCCGAGTGATGGGTGGCGGCCGCGCCGCCGACGCCAATGCAGCCGCGCAGGACGATGGGCATTTTCAGGCGGCCGCTACTCATGTACTGCATTTTGGCGATCTGGTTGACCAATTCGCCGAACGCATCGAGGATGAAGTCCAAGAACATGAAATCCACAACCGGCCGCGTACCGGTCATGGCCGCGCCAGCGCACAAACCGACAAAGCCGCGCTCGCATATCGGGGTATCGCGCAGACGCTCCGGGCCGTACAAATCGAAGAGTCCGGTAGTGGTGTTGAAATTGCCGCCGCGCGGACCTACGCCCTCTCCAACGACGAAAATGGTCTCATCGCGCGCCATCTCCTCGGCTAGGGCTTGGCGCGCCGCTTCTACATACGTGAGTTCGGGCATTACATGCCGCCCCTTTGGCTGAAGACGTGGTCGGCCACGGTGGCCGGGTCGGGCCATGGACTGTCGTGGGCAAATTGCAAAGCCTCAGCAACCAGCGCGGTGACATCCGCCGCGATCGCGTCGAGTTCTTCTTGGCGGGCGTGGCCGGCCTCTAGCAGCCGGTGGGCGAAAGCCGGAATGGGATCGCGCTTTTTCCACTCGTCGATTTCCTCGGTGGAGCGATAGCCCCCGTCGCGCATTCCCTCGGCGTGTGGCCGAGTGCGGTAGGTCTTGCACTCAATGAGGGTCGGGCCACCGCCTTGGCGCGCGCGGGTTATCGCTTCGCCAGCTACCGCGTACACCTCAGCAACATCGTTGCCATCGACGGCAATGCCGGGCAGTCCGTAGGCTGCGGCGCGGTTGGCCACCTGCGGATTGCGGGTGGTATCGACAAAGGCGACTTCCGTGGCATAGAGGTTGTTTTCGCAGACGAAGAGCACCGGCAACTGCCAGTTGGTCGCTAGATTGATCCCCTCGTGGAAGGCTCCGTTGGCTACCGCTCCGTCGCCAAAGAACGCCACGCCGACCTTGGGGACGCCCAAGAGCTTAAAGGAGTAGCCAGCGCCAGCGGCTTGGAGGATGCAGGGGCCGACGATGCCGCTAGTGCCCATCATCCCCACTTGCGGTGAGAATAGGTGCATGGAGCCGCCGCGCCCCTGCGAGCAGCCCGTGGCTTTGCCAAAAAGCTCGGAGATCAGCTCCTTGGGCGGTACGCCTTTGGCGAGAGCGTGGCCGTGGCCGCGATGCGTACTAAAAACCGCGTCGTCGTCGTTGAGGTGGGCACAAACGCCGGTGGCAATGGCTTCCTCGCCGACATACGTGTGGCAGGCGCCGGGGATCAGGCCGGCTTGGTAGGAACGAGCGAGTTGCTCTTCGCAGCGGCGGATGACCAGCATCTGGCGATAGAGCGCCAGACAGGTATCCTTATCGGGCAGAACTGCTTCGGTTGAGGTAGGCATGGCGGCGAATATAGAAACTCAAGGGATTTACGCAATTGTTCGCGCCCGTTCGCTGGCACCATTGAAGCGGCTTGTTTTCTCAGCGCCAACGGCTTGGACCGTCAGACGCTATCGACGGACAGCCAATCAATGGACGCGCAGCAAATGCGGCAGGTGCTCAAAGTGTTGGTCTCGAGAAAAGAGTTGCAGGCCGTGTTCAACCACGAGCGCGGCAATCCAGATATCGTTGGTGGGAATGGGCGTACCCTGCTGACGCAACTGATAGAAGAGTTGGGCATAGTGCCGCGTTGTAGCCTCGCCGGCATAGAGAACAGACACCCGGGACCGATTGAGAAAGCTCAGCAGGATGCGTTCATTTTTGTGTGCTTGGGTGCCGCATTGGAAACCGGCGTGCAATTCGGCCAAGGTGACAAAAGGCAGGAAGATCTGCTCGGCGAGTTGGATGCGGTCTATTACGACTGGATCGCCGATGCAAAAATCGCGGTAGCGGTTGGTATCGAGGGCAAGCTTCACGGCCAGAGGTCGGGATCTACTTGGTCCATGGCTTCGATGGCCTGGTCAAAGGCCGGATCTTCCACCCAAGTGCCGGCCAAATCGTCCAAGTCGTGGTGGCGCACTTCTTGGTCCGACAAGCCCAAGCCGCGCTCGAGCGCCCACAGCGCTATTTCATTGAGGCTCTTGTGCTCTTCGTCGGCCCGTCTTCTGAGTTCACGATCTAGTCTCGCCGGCACTTTCCTGATGGTGTACTGCGTCTGTTTCTCTGTCATGCCTACAATATAGACGGTACGTGCAGGCAGGACAATTCAAAGGCTAGTGTCGCCTGGTAAACGCGTCACCGATGCTCAGACTCGCTCTGCCCGCATATTCGAGCTATCTACTGCGTTTCCCACACCGCCTTTTTGCGAAAGGCGTCGAGGTCCAAGTCGCCGCGAGCGTAGGCGTCAATAGCGGACTTAGGCACTTTGAGCAGTGCGCTGCGGGCGGAGAACGGGGAGCGATATTCGACGACGACGTGCTCATCGGACTGGACTTGGCGAAGGGGCGCGCCGTAGTCGGCGACGGCCTCGACGGTTCTGGCTTTGACGGTGGCGCGGGGCAAAGGGTTGGCAACGCGCATTGGGTCACTAATAAAAAATAGGGCACCTACGTCCGGCTGATACATCCCCAAAGTGCGTTGGATGCGTGACCAAGGAGGATACGAGCCGTCCCTAAAGACTTGGTCGAGGATGCCAGCCATGATGTCGATTTTCTCCAAGTCCCCGTACTCGGCAAAGTCGATGCGCTGGCGGAAGGTAGCCGAGTCGATCCGCCCCTCGCGAAAGGCGTCAATAGCAGATTTTTTGACGGTGGCCGCGATTGCTGCGGAGTGTAGGTTATAGAAGCGGACGTGAACTTTGACTGGAGAATCTGCTTCTCCGACTGCCTCCGCTAGCGACTTGTCGATATGGCCCCTCGCTACCAGCGTCTCTAGGGCCTCCTGTAGGTACTCCCGCGCTTTAGCTATCGTTGCGATTTGCTCATCGTCAATTGAGAAATGGAACTTCGCATTTAAAGAGTCAGGAACAGCCACAGCCACGACTAATTCTTTAAAATCGAAGCGGCTCCCCCTAAGTTCAGGTATCGCTTCGACTTGCTTGAAAAGGTCGAAAGACACGGTATCTGCGATGTCCAGTGCTGCGCGAAAAGAGCGCATCGCTTCGACTTGCTTGAAAAGGTCGAAAGACACGGTATCTACGACGGCGGGACGTGGGGGCCACTTAGGCTGATAGCAGACCGTTATCCGGTCGTCTTGGTCGAGTTGGCCGATGGTCCCGGCATAGTCGCCCAGAAATTCGGCGAGCAGGTCGCGGGTTGCAGCCAGTAATTCTGCTTGCGATAACTTTTTGTCCCATCTCTCCGTCCCGGATGCTGGGCCGGCCGCCACAAAGAGCACCCCATAGCCATCGAGGTACAGGCCGCGGGCGCGGAAGCTAGCACCATCAGGCACGTCGTAATACAGGTTCTCGTTGGAGAGCACCCCCTCCATGATGCGGATGTCGCGCTGCATGCGCTGGGGGTCAATATCGGCGAGGCTGGCAGTGGCCATGAAGCCAGCGACTAGGATGGTGCGGTAGAGCGTGGTCATGGCAATCTCCTATGGGTTGGTATAGCGCGTTGCCGGCAGCACTTCCAGCACGGGTGCTTCGTTGCGGCGCAAGTGGATGTAGATCTCGCGGTCGAACTGTTCGAACTGGCGGTTGATGAACTGCAAGTCTTGGTAGCGCTGGGCTTGGATCTCGGTCAGCAAATGGTCGAAGACGCGCTGCTGGCGCACCTCAGAAGCTCGCAGAAGTTGGTTTACTAACGCGAGGGTGCCCTCCTGTGTGGCCAACACTTCCCGTCGGGTCAGGGGTTCGTCCGCCAGCGCCTCCCCCCACTTGAGGTCGAGTTCGCCGGCGCGGTAGCTGAGTTCAAACTCCGGCCACGCCAAAAAGAGGACCACAGTGGCCACCGCGGCAGCAGCCAAACCCGCCATCAGCCGGAAGCGTCGACGCGGCACCTCAGCTTCGACAAACGTCAGGTCGAGGCGCGGGGTCTCGTCCGGCCACGCCCTCAGCAACGCCTGCGTGCTGGCAAACGCGGCGAGTTCGCGGCGGCACGCCGCACAGGTAGCCATGTGTTCTTTCATGCGCTCCTGTTCACCTTCCTCGCATTCGCCGTAGAAAAAGGTGAGCAAGTCTTCTTTTTTTATGTTACAGTCCATCTCTGTCAATGTCCCACTGGTTAAAGGTTTTTCGCAGTGCCTTGAGGCCGTAGTAAAGGCGCGATTTGATCGTGTTGAGCGGAGCGTCGAGCACTTCGGCAATCTCCCGAAACTTCAGCCCCTCGTATTCCTTGAGCACTACGACGACGCGCTGTTCTTCGGGCAGGGTCTGCAAGGCGCGGTTGAGCAGATCGCGTAGCTCGTCTTTGTCCATATCGCCGACTTGGCACAGCACCGGATGGGGACCGCCGCTTGCCTCCTCGTACGCGTCGAGCGAAACGTGCTGCACTCGCTGGCGCAGGTGGTCGCGGCACAGATTGGCGGCGATCTGGTAGAGCCACGTAGAAAAGCGCTCGGGATCGCGCAGCCGGTGCAACTGGCCATAGGCGCGGATAAAGCTCTGCTGGCAGAGGTCTCGCGCTTCTTCAGAATCGCCGCTGTAGCGGAGCGCGAAGCGGTAGAGGCGGCCCTGCCAACGCCAGACCAAGGCATTGAACGCTTGGTGCTGGCCAGCCTTGAAGCGCAGGATGAGATCGGCGTCGCTCATACCCCTCTAAGACGAGAGACGAGCACAAAAAGTTTTACGCGAGGAAAATGTCAGTGAAAAAAGTAGCGGGAAGATTAGGTAGTGGTAAAGTTTGAAATTGGGGAAATGGGGTAAAGTCGGGAAATTTTCCACCGCCTTGTTCCCGTTGCTGTTCTTTGGTCTGTAAAAAATAGAGCAGGCCGGGGATGGCCTGCCCATCTTTCCCTTCGCCGTCATTCCGGTTGGTTTCGCAAGGGTTGTGTTCCCCTTGGAGTGACCACCACCGCCTAAGAAGGCTGGTTGCGACCCAGCCTTACCTATAAATATAGGTAGCGGGATGGCGATGGCAAATAACCCTTTTTGGCTTTGCCACTACCTCATAAAAAAAGCCGCGACCTTATAGGTGGTCGCGGCTTTTTTTATGATTGGGTATATTGTAGCTTAACTTGTTTTTGCACAATTCCAATAGCCGTCAAGATTGTCGCCTTTGGCGTCGTTATTACGCCAATGTAACGGGCGTAAATTGCCAATATAATCAGAGCCACCTTTTGAGACGGGTTTTATATGATCGATCTCCCATCCATATTCTGCTTGTGTGCCATATTGATCACGTCTTATAAAAGCACCGCAGACATCTTTTCTATATACATCTGGATTGTTATTGGGGACGATTTTCCCCTTTTTCCACACCTCGTCTACATTCATTGTTCTTCTCCTTTGGTTATGTGATATTATACTTTAGCAAATTGTCGATACCTTGTCAATGGTCATGCCCTCGTCATTTCAGTCATTTTACTAGTGCTTTTCTGAGTGATTCCATTGTCTTTTCTAGCTTACTGACACGGCGTTGCAGTCCACCAATGGTCGCTCCGTTTTCGGCGGTACGTATCCAAACACCGCGCTTAGGATTATCCATGCGTCCGTTTCTTTTTTCTTGAGCAAGAAAGCCGCGTATCCGATCCTCGACAACTCGCATGTCTCCGTTATCGTTGTGGAAGTCGTACTCGTCTATAACCATCTCGTATATCTGGTCGATGGGATATGGGCGTCTTATTCGCATTTTCTTATGGACAATGCGCCGGACTTCTGGTTGGGTGATCATAGAGAGTTCTCCTTGTGCTAAACGTAAGCGCCAACGGCGAATATAAAGACTATGGCGTACCGGGTCAACACCGTGTATATTGTAGTCGGCACTCTGCACTTCAGACCCGTGGTATGTCCGGGTCTTTTGCTGAATACAATAGCCCTTGAGGTGAATAGGCAAACTGCCCACATAGTCTGAGTGCAGCAGTGCCAAGGCCCGGTTGGGCTGCGGCTTGTATGATCTCACGTTAAAATTTCCCCCTTGACATAACCCCCTGTTTTTGTTATATTTATGAGCGTGTTATGCAGTTGTGCATTAAGAATGCAGTTGTGAATTGTTGGCGTGTTTAGCAAACAAGCATGCCCCGGCCATCCACGTAGGATTTACACGACCAGGGCAGAGGGATCGACCTCAAAAGTTCGCTTGTGTTGCTCCATGCGGCCGCATGGAACTGGCGGAGCTTATTAATAACTAAACACGCTAAGTCGATTAAATCAATTCGCATTCTTAATGCACACGTTATTAATACGAGCAAGGGTTGATTTCTTGCACTAGTTCTTTTTCCACATTATATTGCCATTCGGCACTTGCTGCACGAGGACATGCATTTTGGACCGGGTGTCCTGCTGAATAAAACAGCTCGTTTAACCTGACTTGAGGTCGCTCCTCTTTTTTGGTTGGGTAAATAGGTAGGCTTTCCGCACTCCTTGTGCCGCGTAAGTGCCAGCGCCCGGTTTTCCTCATGCGGAAAGTCTGCCGGGTGCCCTCTAATGGCAAGGAGGCACTATCATGCGGTTCGTTTTATGTATCACCTTAGTTTTATCTCACCCATTGCTCGCGCAAGATTCAAGAATACCAGATGATGTGTATTGGGCGGTTTTATTGGATGCAATGAAACCCCTTGACGTAGAGATTGAGCAATCTGTGTCTATGGTAACAAAAACCATTCTCCTTTATAGTAAGAATCTTGACTTTAGTGTTGTTCCAAAATCTGCGGGCATAAATTCTGAGACGTTCGGCCTTTTGTTCCGCGAAGGGATGTGCGCCATAGCACTCGTTAATTCTGGGATTGCTCCAGAGAAAGCATTGGGCATTCTTAACGCATACCGCGATAGCGTTAAAAGTCGAAGTAAAAC
>JAPOYQ010000754.1:950-6968 GCA_026706505.1 Gemmatimonadota bacterium | reverse complement strand
GAGTGCAGCACCAAAATAAAAGACGCAAGGGCTAATTTTTACCCTTGACATAACATACTGTTTTTATTATATTTATGTGTGTTATGGCCAATATAACCAACAAAGAAAAACAAGCCTTAGTCATCCGTTGTTTAGTGGAAGGTATGAGCGTCAACTCCACGGTTCGAACAACTGGAGTATCTAAACCTACTATCCTCAAGCTACTAAACGACGTCGGCTATGTCGCCGCTCGCTTTCAAGATCGCGCCTTACGCGGTTTAACGTGTAAGCGTATTGAGGTGGATGAGGTGTGGACGTTTATTTACGCGAAAGAGCGCAACGTACCAAAGGCGACCAACCCACCGCCGGAGGCTGGCGACGTTTGGCTATGGACCGCATTGTGCCCCGACACTAAGCTGATGGCGTCGTGGAAATTGGGGGACCGAACCTTATCGACGGCCCGCGTTTTTATGCGAGACTTGGCGAGTCGCTTGGCCGGTCGCGTTCAGATTACCAGCGATGGCCATCGCCCCTACGTCGACGCCGTAAGCGAGTCGTTTGGCAACAAGGTTGACTTTGCTATGCTCAAAAAGATTTATGAGCGCGAACAACTTGACATCTTAGCCGAGAAAATAAGCGGCTATCCCAACGTCGATCACATCAGTACGTCTGGCGTTGAACGGCAAAACCTGACGCTTCGTATGGGCGCACGGCGTTACACACGGCGCACCAACGCTTTCTCCAAGAAACTACACAATCACGCCTGTGCCTTGGCGCTTCACTACTTACATTATAACTTCTGCCGTATTCACAGCTCGATCAAGGTGACGCCCGCTATGCGAGCTGGCCTGATGAACGTGCCAATGAACATCGGCTGGATTCTGGAGTTAGTGGAGCAAGCGAGGCCGAAACCGAAACGCCCTGCGAAATACCGGCCCAGGGTAGCCGCTTGAAGGTAACGGACTAGGATACAAAACGACTGGATATAACCTGTTGAAAAATAACAACTTAGAAAACCCGCCTTACGCTGGGGCTGGTTTACGACTTGACAATACTTGGCAGATTTGCTAAGTTGCTTTTACTACCAAGTTGGGGGGCAAAATATGCCCCGGAAAGGAACTCATGGTGGGCGAGGCCAGATAGAATACCGCAGAAATGTAGTAGCAAAACAGAAATAAGCCATTAGATCAATTCCCTTGCGAGGTTTGGTTTTTTTGGCTTTGACGGGGCAACCTTTTTAGCCGGGGGTTGCCCCGTTGCATTTTACATCAAAACATCATACTACTTACCTCTACCAGACTTGTTGTTGCTACGATCAGAAATAACGTATGTGCGACCCTTCCCCCTGGTCGGAGGCATTGGTTCATTCTTAACGACTGTGACCTCGTGGTTTGTTTGCCCACCTCGTGGTCCAACCTCTTTGTACTGCCCTGATGCCGGGGCTCTTTGTCCGGGCTTCAGATTTTTGGCCATTGGATCATCTCCTTTTAAGATGTTAAAGTAAGGTTAGTCATAACCTAATAATGTAGACTTAGGCTGTCAAGTGCATATAAAAACAAGGATAAAAGGGCATATCTTGTGGTTCGCAACTAGCGATTAGCCGTACTGACCACTATATATGCCCATGATGGCCTTAATAACGCTCATTATAAAATAAAATTTCAAACTTTACCACTACCGAAGATTAAGACCCACTAGCGCCCCAGCCGCTCCACCAAGTGTACCCCAATCGAGTCAGCGGCCTCGTCCCAGAAGGGTGCCAATTCGCGGGAGGTAGCCGAGCCGTGCTGTTCGCTACAAAAGGAGAATGGTTCCTCCATCAAGCGGACTTGAGATTCCCACTGCGTCACTTCGAGAGTAGTTTCAATACAGGGCTTGAGATCGAGGTTTGAGCCAACGAAGCGAAGCTCGTCAATTCCGACCCTCAGTCGATAGTCGGGGATTACGAGGGCGTTAGACTCGCGTTCGCGCACGGCCCAGCCAATGGCGTCCAACTCGGGTAGCCGCCGGACCAATGCCGGCACGAGGAATCGCTGGATCTCGCGGACCTGTTCGCGCACGAAGGCCTCGTCCTCAGTGTCAAAAAACAGGAAAAGGGGATCAAGTGCCACCTCAAAGGGGTTGGTATGGCCGACGACTAAGAAGTGTAGGGGCTGCTTTTCCTGATCTTGGGGTGCGCTGCTGGCGACCGCCCATGCGAGGATTCTGAGGATATAGTCGCGGCTCTGGAAAAACGGCACCTTGGCCTTGCGCGCCACCTTTTTGATCCTCTTTTCGAGTAGGACGTTGTTTTCGTTGGCGAGCACACTGCGGCTCTCCTTGACCAAGTAGGTGATTAGCTTGTCGGCGCGCTCGGGCGCAATGTCTGGCCCGCCCTGCAAAAGCAGCATCTCCCAAGTATCTGTCTCGGCTTTGCGCTGGGCCATCAGTGAATCGATCAGTACCTGGAGCCGGGGGCGCAACTCTTCTATGGGGATGCCGCTTTCTTGCGCAAGCCTACTTAGGAAGTCTTGCGAATAACTGGCCTGTTGTGCGAGTTGCTCTTGCAGGGCAGAGTAGAGTGTGCGACGCAACGCTGCGTCCCCTTGATCCGCTAGACTCAGGCCAGCGGTGGATAGCAATAAGGCGATAGCTAGGGCAATCATAGGTCAATCCAGTGATTACAGGTCAATCCAGTAGCGCAACTTCTCAATGCACTGCGCGGGTTTGCGCCCCTCGGCGTGAAATGTTTGGCTGGGCATGGCCATCGCACTCTCGAATTGGCCGCCATTGTGCTCGATGATCTTGCGCGAGCCAATGTTGTCCGAGTCGCAGGTGACCAGTACGCGGCGCAGCCCGATTTCCCGCGATACCACCAGTGTCAGAGCGAGGATGGCCTTGCCGTAACCGCGGCACCGCCGAGAAGGTCGAATGCTGTAGCCAATGTGTCCCCCGTAGGTAAGCAAATACGGAGTGCTGAGCTCGGGTCTTATAGAAGTTTGGCCGATGTACTCGCCATCGTGTACGAGCCAGAGCACTCGGTCTGGGTACCGCACTCGCGAACGTGTCGCGTCGGCGAGGGCCTTGAGATCGCGTACGAATTGCGGAAACTGATCGGCGAGGGAGTCGCTGTCGTAGCCGAGGGATCGGGCGTACGTCGAGTCGAAACGGCCTTCGGCTAAGAACTCGGCCGCGCCCTCTATGAAGCTATCCCGGTACAGGACGGAGGGGGTAACGAGGGATTGCATGATAGATTGGATATAACATGATAGGCAGAATTTCCTCAAGGTGGGGGCAAGGTAGGGTGTTGAGACTGTATCGTCAACTTGGTGGGACGCGCTTGCTCATTCGCAGGTAAGTATCTTAATTGACTAATACCTAAATACTTCTACCGGCACCGGTGAAGGCCGCATTTAAAGTGTATAAGATGACTTTTATACAACGCAACAAAAAACCATGAGCGAAATCATCCAGCTCGACGAAATCTCGGTCGGCGCGATTCTCCGCAACGTAGCACCAGCCAGACTCTACGAAGAAGCGCTGCGCCACGAGCGCGGATCCATCATTTCCGATCAAGGCGCGCTCGTGGTTTCCTCGGGCAACAAAACCGGGCGCAGTCCCACTGACAAGCGCATCGTCTTCGACCCGCAAAGCAGCGCCGACATCTGGTGGGGTGCGGTCAACATCAAGCTCCAAGAGCACACCTTTATGATCAACCTAGAGCGTGCCATCGACTATCTCAACACCTGCGAGCAGTTGTACGTGGTCGATGGATTCGCCGGCTGGGACCCCCAATATCGGATCAAAATTCGCGTGATTTGCTCTCGCGCATACCACGCGCTCTTCATGCACAACATGCTCATCCGCCCGTCCGAAGCCGAACTGGCCCAATTTGATCCGCCAGACTTTACCATATACAACGCTGGCCGCTTTCCGGCCAATCGCTACACTTCGGAGATGACCTCCACGACCAGCATCGACCTGAGCTTTGAGCGCCGGGAAATGGTGATTTTGGGAACCGAGTACGCGGGCGAAATGAAAAAGGGCGTGTTCACCGTGATGAACTTCCTCATGCCCAAAGCTGGCCTGCTGCCCATGCACTGTTCGGCTAATGCGGGAACCAGCGGCGACACTGCGTTGTTCTTTGGCTTGTCGGGCACGGGCAAGACCACGCTTTCGACCGATCCACAGCGGCAGTTGATCGGCGACGACGAGCACGTCTGGAGCGCGGAGGGAATCTTCAACATCGAGGGCGGCTGCTATGCCAAATGCATCGACTTGACCCCAAGGCAAGAGCCGGAGATCTTTCGCGCCATTCGCTTTGGCACGGTCTTGGAAAACGTCGTCTGCGACGAGGAGAGCCGCCGAGTCGATTACGCCGACGACGCGATCACCGAAAACACCCGTGCGTCCTATCCCATCGACTACATCCCCAACGCGATGATCCCCTGTACCGGTCGCCATCCTCGCGACATCATCTTCCTCACCTGCGATGCCTTCGGCGTGCTGCCGCCAGTCAGCCGCCTGACGCCCGACCAAGCCATGTATCACTTCATGAGCGGGTACACGGCCAAGGTCGCTGGTACCGAGATGGGCGTCACCGAGCCAGAAGCCACGTTTTCGGCTTGCTTTGGCGCGGCCTTCATGGTCTGGCACCCGAACAAGTACGCCGCTCTGCTGGCCGACAAGATTCGCGCCCACAATGCGCAGGTCTGGCTGGTTAACACGGGCTGGACGGGCGGGCCGTACGGCGTGGGCACGCGCCTCTCGCTCCAGCACACCCGAGCGATTATCAGCGCGATTCACGCCGGAGCCCTGGCCGACGCGCCCACAGAGCGGGACCCGCGCTTCGGCCTTGACGTAGTGTGCGCGTGTCCGGACGTGCCCAGCGCGCAGATGGTACCACGACGAACTTGGGCCGATGACGCGGCCTACGACGAGCGCGCCGGCCAACTCGCCGAACTTTTCAAGGCGAACTTCACCGCCTTTGCGGACGGAGCTTCAACGGCCGTAAAGCAAGCCGGACCGGCGTGAGGAATTTGCCACACTACAAAACTACTCATCACCCATAAGGAGAACTCAATGGAAATCGCGGCACAAAAGACTGCCGACCTAGACTACAAGGTCGCCGACCTATCGCAGGCCGAATGGGGCCGGCAGGAAATCATTCTCGCCGAGCAAGAGATGCCTGGGCTAATGGCCCTACGTGAAGAGTACGGGGCCACTCAACCACTCGCGGGTGCGCGGATCGCCGGCTCCTTGCACGCGACGATTCAGACCGCCGTGCTCATCGAGACGCTCACCGCGCTCGGGGCACAGGTGCGCTGGTGCTCGTGCAACATCTTCTCGACCCAAGACCACGCGGCGGCCGCCCTCGCCGTCACCGGCATACCGATCTTCGCCTGGAAGGGCGAAACCGAGGACGAGTACTGGTGGTGTACCGAGCAAACCCTGCGCTGGCCCGACGGCGCTGGCCCCAACCTAATTCTCGACGACGGCGGCGACCTGACCAAGTGGATCCACGAGAAGCACCCAGAGCTTTTGCCGGGCCTCCGCGGCATCTCCGAGGAGACGACCACTGGCGTCCACCACCTCTACCAGATGCTCGAAGCCGGGACGCTCGCCGTGCCAGCGATCAACGTCAACGATAGCGTTACCAAGAGCAAATTTGACAACCTCTACGGCTGCCGCGAGTCGCTAGCCGACGGCATCAAGCGCGCTACCGACATAATGATCGCCGGCAAGGTCGTGGTCGTGGCCGGGTACGGCGATGTCGGCAAGGGATGCGCCGACGCTATGCGCGGCTTGGGAGCGCGGGTAATCGTCACCGAGATCGATCCCATCTGCGCGCTACAAGCGGCCATGGAAGGCTACGAGGTCAAGAAGATGGACGACACCATTGCCGAGGGCGATATCTTCGTCACGGCGACAGGGTGCCGCGACATCATTCGCATCGACCAAATGGAGCGGATGAAAGACGGAGCCATCATCTGCAACATCGGCCACTTCGACGTCGAGATCCAAGTAGCCAAACAAGCGCGCTATCGCGGCACCGAAAGC
>JAPOYQ010000754.1:0-940 GCA_026706505.1 Gemmatimonadota bacterium | reverse complement strand
CGCGGAATCGAACGCATTGAGATCAAACCGCAAGTCGACAAGTTCACCTTTCCCGATGGCCGCAGCGTCATCCTGTTGGCCGAGGGCCGCCTAGTCAACCTCGGCTGCGCTACCGGGCATCCCTCTTTTGTTATGTCCAATTCGTTTACCAACCAAGTCTTGGCTCAGATTGAGTTGCACACCCGTCACGAGCAATATCCAGTCGGCGTGTACATGTTGCCCAAGCACCTCGACGAGAAAGTGGCGCGTCTTCACCTGCAAAAGCTCGGCGTCGAAATCGACGAACTAGACGCCGACCAAGCTGCGTATTTAGGGATCCCAGTGGAAGGCCCCTACAAGCCGGAGCACTATCGCTACTAGCATCCCATGAACGTCGCCGTCCTGCTCTCCGGTGGGGTCGATAGCTCGTTGGCCCTCGCACTGCTCCAGCGCGAAAAGCGGCTCGCCCTCAAAGCCTACTACCTCAAGATCTGGCTAGAAGACGAGCTGTTTTCGCTCGGCGACTGCCCGTGGGAAACGGACTTGACCTACGCCCGCGCCACCTGCGAACAGCTCGGGGTACCGCTCGAAGTCATGCCGCTGCAAAGCGAGTACCGCGACCACATCGTCGAGTACGCGTTGGCCGAGCTCCGCTTGGGGCGCACGCCCAGCCCGGACATCTGGTGCAACCAGCGCGTCAAGTTCGGAGCCTTTTATCAGCGGGTGGCCGGCGAGTGCGAGACAATTGCCTCCGGACACTACGCCCGCGTCGAGGAGACCGCGGGCGGCTATCGGCTCCGGCGCGCCGCCGACCCGGTCAAGGACCAGACCTATTTCCTCTCCAACTTGAGCCAAGCGCAACTCGCTCGGCTCTGCTTGCCTATCGGCCACCTACATAAGCACCAAGTACGCGCACTCGCCGCGGAATTCGACCTACCGGCCAAGGACCGCCCCGACAGCC
>JAPOYQ010000535.1 GCA_026706505.1 Gemmatimonadota bacterium | reverse complement strand
ACCAGGTCACCCAGGATCGTGTCCCGGACGCTTCGCGCCGTGGCAGTGACCCTTAGTTCGTGGGATTTATCCATGTCCCAGCCCGGGAAGAAGGTGGCTAGAAATTCGAGCTGCTCCGTGACGTGCATCCAGTCGTAAAACGGGTTTACCTCGGGCAGGTACGAAGTGATGCGGCGCGTTTGCACGCCGACCGGCTGACCCGAGATGCTGGCGCTGCCCTCGCTGGCGTGGGCGACGCCGGCGAGGATTTTGAAGAGCGTGCTTTTGCCGCTGCCATTTTCGCCGAGAATGCCCATTACCCGGCCTTTTTCGACGGTTAAGGAGATACCTCCCAGGGCCGTCGCGCCGGAGTATCGCTTCCACAGGTTCTTTACTTCTATCATAGCGTCACCTCCTCTAAAATTTCGCGCAGCAGGTCGTCGATTTGTTCGCGTGAGAGCGCCAAGTCGCGGATCTCCGCGACAAAGCGGTCGCGCGCAGCCCCGGCTAGGGTGCGGCGCTCGCTGTCGATGCGGTTGGCGCTCTCGGTTATCGACGATCCCTCGCCGCGTCGCGTGGTTATAAATCCTTCGCGCTCCAATTCCATGTAGGCTCTAGACATGGTATTGGGATTCACGCCCATCTCCTTGGCCATTTCCCGCACCGACGGCAAAGGGCCTCCGGCCTGATAGATCCCTTGAGCGGTGCGCTTTTTCACCGCCTCGATGATCTGCAAATAGATGGGGCGAGTGGGATCAAAATCGAGCGGCATCTTCGCACTCCTTTCTGGTTGTAGTTTTCATTTTTTGTCCTATCGTAACAGTGTACTATTTAGATAGTACAATATTGCAATAGATAAGTCAAGACTTTTTTTAGGGAACAGCTTCTCCCGCTCAAAGGTAATTTATAAATAGTTATTTATTATGGGTTTGAAGAGATGAAACTGATTCACTCGTCGTTCGCTAACAGTTCGTCGATGGGTTGAGCCGCCTTCAAGCCGTGACCTGAAAGCACGGCCACAATCCGCTGACCCGGCTCCACCAGACCGGCGGCTTGGGCTTGGAGCAGGCCGTTCCAGATCACGGCCGAAGTGGGTTCCACGCAAAAACCGGCCCGGCCCAACTGGCGTAGCCCTTGGACTATAGCCTCTTCGGAGACGGCGACTACGGTGCCTTCTGACTGGCGCAAGGCGTTGATGACTTCGCGGTCTCTAACCGGGCGGGGTAGGGCAATGCCCTCGGCCCGGGTGGGGCGCGGAGAAGTAGCAGGGGGAACCACGTCTAAGTCGGCATGGAAGGCTTGGTACAGCGGCGAGACGTGTTCCGCTTGGACGGCAATGAGGCGCGGCAGGCGGTTGACTAGCCCGGCCCGCTGCAAATCGAGGAAGCCGCGGTACAGGCCCAGCAAGATGCTGCCGGCCCCCACTGGACAGATCACTGCGTCGGGGGCGGTCCAGTCGAGTTGCTCGGCTAGTTCAAAGGCGAGGGTTTTGAGACCTTCTATAAAGAGAGGGTGCCACAGGTGCGAGGCGTACACGGCCCCAGTGCGGTCAATGTACTCGAGCAGAGCTTCGGTGGCTCGGGGACGCGGTCCTTCTACTGGAACTAGTTCGGAACCGTACAGGCGGATCTGTACTAGTTTGCCCGCAGAAGCCGAAGCCGGACAAAAGACTTTGAGGCGCACCTTGGCGCGGGCCGCGTACGCGGCTAGGGCGGCCCCGGCGTTGCCCGAGGAGTCCTCTACTGCTTCCTTGATGCCCAAGGCGTGCAAATAGCTCATGAGCAGGGCGGCCCCGCGGTCTTTGTACGAGCCGGTGGGCAGGGTGTGGTCGCATTTGGCTAGGACTGTCAGACCCTCTAGGTCGAAGGGAATTAGGGGGGTGCGGGCTTCGCCCAGAGAGACGGGGTCGCCCACCGGGGGTAGGGCTTCGCGGAAGCGCCACATGTCGGCGGGTCGGGCGGCGATCTGGTCGAGAGGGAAGGTCGGGGTGAGGGGCCGGCATTCGAGAGGTGCGTCGCAGGCGAGGCAGCGATAGGGAGCCGGGGCTTGGGGATAGGGGGTCTGGCAGGCGGAGCAGTGGAAGGTGAGAGGCATGGGTGAATTGGGGATTGGCAGTGTGTGCTGCCGCGACTATCGGTTCCAAGCGGCTAGGATTACTTTAAAATCTACGCCTTTTCATAATAATAACCACGTGGTGTTTTAGTAAAATTCTTACTTGGAGGAGATACCAATGGCCGCCGACGCGCAAGACCTTGAGCCCACTTGGGCCCACCGCACCGACGATGTCGACACCAAGGTTGAAATTCTGCGGCGGGCGCTGAGCACAGGGAACCACGAGCTGGCTCTGGGCGTGGCCGACTCTATCAAGGACACTATAGCCAATGAGCGCATGCTGCGTGCAGAACCGGGGCCTGTTGACCTGCCCGCTAGTGGGTGGCACCTGACTGAGCAGCTACCCAAGCCCTGGTCCCGATGGGCCGACGGCTGGGAGCTGTGCCAGACCGTGCGGCTCAGCGAGCCTATCGGCCAAGCGCGGCAGTCCGAGCCGCTGGACCTCCTCGTGGCGATGCCTGCGGAAAGGGTGACCGCGCCGGAACGCGAGCTGCGTGTCGCCCGGCTCGACAGCGGCCGGCCGTGCGAGGTTTGCAGCCAAGTCTATGGCGCGGTCCGTCGCGGTCCATACTGGTTCGCCCACTTGGTCTTCGAGGCTGATGTCCCCGCCGCTGGTCAGGCCGTGTTTCTCATCTTCTGCGGCAACCCCGCCGCCGAGTTGCCCGACTATCCGAGCCGCCTGAGCATCAGGGGAGAGGGTGTCGGTGTGGAGATCGAGACCCCCCACTACGTGGCCGCCCTCTCCCGGCAGATGGGTCAACTGGAGTCGCTGACACCCAAGTGGCACCTAGGCGGGCTGCGGTTGTCCACTCACGGGAACGGCCACGGCGAGCCACCCAATATCGACTGGGCCCACGACTACACCACGGCCGGTGCCTTTCAGAAAATGCGGGTGACAAACTGGGCTGAGTGTCCCCACTACGAAGTGGTACGCGGTCCCTTGTGCGCCCGTGTGCGGCGTTTTGGCTTTCCGCACAGTCCAGTACACCCGCTATTCACGCCCAGCCGCTTTTTCATGGACCTGACCTATACGTTCTACGCCGGAGTCCCCTATTTCCTGAAGGATGGTCGCATGGAGGCGACACAGGACTTCTGTGTGCATGTGGCCCGTGATGACGAGTGGTACTTCGGCGGCCGGCCTTTCGACGCGTCTCTGTGGATGGACGAAGCCGGTCGCGTCCACGAGGGGCCGGTGCCGCCGGAGCAGATCGACCACGTCTGGGGCGTGGGCTTCTATCATCGTCAGAGTCGGGACAGCCTATTTGCCATCTATTTGGACCATCACCTCGAAGGATCGCCCACCGCCGGCCCGGAGACGACGTCAAAAGCCAAGCTCTATCAGCACCTCGACGTCACCCTCGACCATGCCAAGCCGGGCCAGCCGCCGCACGCGTCGGTCTGGTGTCGGCCCATGCTGCGCGACAGCGCTTGGCTCCAGACCGGCTTGTCCCTTGTGCAGCGCAATGCCTACCTGCTGGCACCGTACCCCGAGCAGGGCGGTGCCGCTGGGTTGGAAGCGTTGCGCGAGCGACTGTTGGCTCCTCTGATTGTCGCGGTGGACGCGCCCGCACCTGCGGACTGGACTGACGAGGCAGCGGAAGGGGGCCAACCCCTAGCTCGTATCGGCGAGCGCCCCGCTGACTGGCCGCGAAAGCGCGCTCTGTGGGAAGCCATGCAGGAGGTTCGCGAGGATCAGTTCAACACCGTGGACGCCAGTTTGGTGGACATGGGCTACATCTACGATGTGCGCACACACGGCAACGACGTTCGCGTGGTGATGACGATGCCGCACCGTGGGCGACCAAAGTATAACTTCCTTGCCCAACCACTGCGGGCGCGGCTGGAACAGCTACCGGGCGTCCGTTCTGTCGTTGTTGAATTGACCTGGGAGCCGGCTTGGACGCCGAATCGCCTCACGGATGTCGGTCGTCGGCTGATGGGACTGGCCGAAGAGTGAGAAAGGGGCGGGGCGAAGATTCTAGACGCGATAGGCAAACAGTTTGGCACCGAGCATGCGCACCCGGATGCCGACTGCCTCGCCGGCCGCGGAGATGTCGGAGCGGCCTTGCCAGGTTACCACTCGGTCTTCGCAATCGCCCGTTAGACGGTCGCACTCGTCAAAGGTGAACCCCGGTAGTGGGTCGGCATCGGGGAGCATCAGCGACGGCAGCTTTTCTAGTAATTCAACCTGAATCCAGCCGCCCGGCTCGCAGCGATAGTTGAAGCGCAATTCGTCGTGGACGCGGAAGAGGGAGGGCAGGGAGAAGCAGCCTTCGACGCTGGCGCGTATCCCGCAGAACCGGTGCGGACGCCAGCGCGCCCAGCGAATCTGCTGTGGTTGCCGCAAGGGAAAGAGCTCGGGCACTTTGTCGGCTGGGCAGTCGTGAATGACGGAGAAGGCCGCGTATGGACAGGCCCAGTAGCCATCGGGCAGCTCGACGAGGCCGCTGCGCCAGAAGTGGGCCATGCACTCGTCGCCGTCTCCCTCGTCTCCCAGCGGCAGGATTGGCCGGCGCTCGGGACGGGACCAGTAGAGGCCGTCGCGGCTGAAGGCGATCTGCCCGTCGATGGTGCTGGCGATCTGGTGGTACACCGGGATGAGCATGCCGTGCAGGTCGTCGCGGCCCGGGTACGGGAAGTAGTTGGCGCCGTAGAAGCTGATGTCGGGGGGATCCCCGGTGTCGGGGTGGTGGACGAGCTTGGGAGCCGGCCAGCTGGTGAAGTCGTCGGTGCGCGAGAAGCCGATGGTGCGGATCTGCATCCCCTGCTCGAGCCGGTTGACGCCGATGCCGTCGAGGACCCCGGCGGGGTACCCCATCAGCTGGATGTAGGCGAAGTAACCGCCGCGGTGCTCGTCGTAGCGGGCGGATATGCCCCCGTTTACCGGCCGCCGCGCCAGCGGCTCGGGCAGCGGCGTCCAGCGCAGGCCGTCGGGGGAGGTCCAGGCGAGCATGTCGCCGGCGATCTCCGCCCTGGGGCCGCTGTAGTCCGCCTGCTCCTGCTCCGCCCTGATGCGCCGGGAGGGCTCCTCTCCCGACAGCTCCTCCCCGGTATCCGGGTCCCACCAGTACATGCGCCCCCCCATCGCCTTGAAGCGCGCTTCGGGAGGGGCGCTCGGATCCTCGAAGATCCCCGTGGTTCCCTCGCACGGGCGGGAGACCAGGTTGTTCCGGGTCGACCCGTTGAACTCGACCTCGCCGAGCTCGGGCCGCGTCCAGCGGTAGGCGTCGTCGCTGACCGCGTAACACTGGCCCGCCTCGCTGCCGTAGAGCATGTGGAGGCGCCCGTCCCGCTTCCAGACGTAGAGCGGCGAGAGGTGGATGCCCTCCCACTCCGTCTCCGCCCGCAGGATCGGCTCTGACTTGAGCGCTTCCTCGATTTCGAAGCGGATCCCCAGCGGGGCGTCGTAGAGCTCGAGCTCGCCGTCCCTGCTGGAGCCGCGGTGCCCGGGGAAGACGTCGATCATGTCGACCAGGGGGCTCCAGGCCCCGGAGTTGAGGCGGATGCGCGGCGGGCGCCGTCTGGGGTCAGTGCTGTCGATGGTGCTGTCGATGGTGCTGTCGGTCATCGGGCGTCTCCAAGTGAGGCGTGCAGTTCGAACAACGGAAACTGCGGCGCTGCTGATTACGGTGAGGGAGTTGAGGGACGCTTCTGCCGGGCACTCCCTGCCACGATGCCGGCGGTCGATCCGGAAAGTCGCCAACGCTCCCTCAGGATCCGGCAGTGCGCGGCACCGGGACCGGCTCCTTGCCCATTTCGGCGAAAAACTGGTCCGGATCAGCCTCGCCTTGAGGTCCTGCGCCGAAGGCTGCGCCCACAGGTTGTCGACCTCCCATGGGATCGGCTTCGAGGTCGAACAGCTCGCCGTATGCCCGCTGGGAAATAAGGCGAGCTTTTAGCGGCTGTCGACTCAGGTCTTCAGGGCGGATGGTGTCGGACTCGTGGGGATTCTCGACGACGGCGTGGTCGCGGGCGGTCTCCCTGTGCGGCTTTCCACACTATCGGAAGTCTCTAATGGCGTCGGGGATTCCGTTCATCGAGTTTTCGATTCGTTTCAGTTCAGTGTATCCTGCATGCCGTCCGATCCTACCCATTGACGCGTCCACTCTCACAACAATCACTTTCGCTCAGACCTTCCCCGCCTACTTGTATTCTCCCCTCGCGTTCCATCCAGGATACTGTTCCTCCAGCAGCGCCAGCGTCTCCTCGTTGTAATAGGCGTGGTCAGGAGGCGGAAAACGGAAGTACTGGCGCTGCCGCGCGGTCAGGGTGCCGATAAACTCACGGAAGTTGGCGTGCATCCCCAGGCTGGTGTAGCTATACACCCCCTCCCAGTAATGATCGGCCCTGCCGTAGATGCGGTTGACCGAGTATCGTTGCCCCTCGTCGCCCCGGAAGACGGTGGCCGAATGCCAGATGTGGGTGTTGAAGATCATCTGAGTATTACCGGGTACGGCAAGGTAATAGCACTTGCTGACGTCATCCCCATACTTCCTGGGAACGATCCGCATCGGCGCCCTGTCAGGGCTTACGTCCTCGGGAAAATACCAGCTGCTGATCTGTCCGTACTCCCACACCTGATTTACCGGCAGCAGGGAGTTGTTGACGTTGTCCTGGTGCAGGCCCTGATCTTGCCCCTTTTGCTGCTCGGGATAGCGCACCCGGTTTTGGGCGTAGCGAAAGTGGATCTCCTCGGTGCCCAGCACCCGCGCGACGAAATCGATCAGGTCCTGATCGAGAACAAGGTGATTGAAGAACATCTCCTCGTACGGGAAATCGTGCATTCTGCCATGCTCCTGTTTCCGACCCTCTTCGTCCAGTTCGTCCCACGGCGGCATCTGCTTGCGCACCTGGGCCGCGATCTGCGCC
>JAPOYQ010000280.1:1733-6993 GCA_026706505.1 Gemmatimonadota bacterium | reverse complement strand
CCCATGGACGGCAGCAGCGGGCCGGAAAACACTGAGAAAATGCGCTGGCGGGCTCGGGATAACTCCTGTTGGATTGTCATTGCCAACACTTGGAGCGCAGTAATCATTAGTCCCAGCGGGGAATTGCACTTGGAGAAGTACGAAACTGAATGCGTCAGCGTGCAATACGTTCACTTGCCGAAACAGGATAACAGTCAAGGACGGTCGCGCTTTGTCGCGCGTCGGCCCGATTTGTACGGTCCCCTAGTCGCCGGACACGAGGACGGCTACTACGATGGGGAGGGCAAACTCACGGCCGCGGGCGAAGCGCGCCGACAGGCCACGCGCCGGAGGGCAGCGGAGGGGTCGTGAAAGACGATATCGTGGATATCCGCGATCGGGTCGCCCGCCACGATCTGCGCTACGACGCGGTACCTTTTACCTACTTCGAGGGATTTATTCTCGGCAACGGCGATCTGGGTGCCGTGCTGTGGTTCGAGGAGGATCGCATGGTGCTCAGCTTGGACAAGGCCGATGTCTGGGAGCGGCGCGCAGACCAGAGTCTGGAGCCGGGCATGGATTACCGAACTGCCCTGCAGCAAGCCCGCGATGGTAGCTTCGATCCTAGCTGCCGCGTCTTTGATCCGGTGCGGCCCCCCGACCGAGTATGGGGTAACAAGCTGCCGATCGGCCGCGTCGAATGGCAGCTTGGGCAGACGCCGACTGCACTGGGGGGTAAGATTTCGCTCTACGAGGCTGCTTTTTCGCTGGAATTGCAATTGGAGCAGGGGGTGCTGACTGTGTGGGGGTATCTGCACGCCAGCGAGAATATCGTCGAGATCGAAATGGAGGTGTACGGTAAGATTCCACTGCCCGCTTGCAGTGTCGCCCGCCGCTTGGACGAGCGAAGCGAAGAGATCATGCAGATATGGGATTATCCCGAGACCGAGTACGGAGGCGAGGGGACCGACCGCTACTTGGTGCAGGGATACAGTGGGGACGAGGAATACGCGGTGTTCGTTCGCCAGTGCCATGTAGCAAGCAACCGCGCTCGCTGCGCTGTCACGGTGATTCGGGGTGCGGCCGGCGATGAGTTGCCGACTCGGGCGGCTGATGCTGTGGAGGCTTGGCAGGGACGCGATGATCGCTTGGACGAGCATCTGGCGTGGTGGGCGCGCTTTTGGACGCGCTCGCATTTGCGCGTGCCCGACGCCGCTCTGGAACGCTTGTGGTACGCGGAAATGTACAAGCTGGGCTGCAACGCACGAGAAGATAAGTACCCAGTCACTATCATGGGCGTGTGGAATCCCGATACGCGCATCCCGCCTTGTTATGGCGACCTGCACCACAATTTAGAGACCGAGATGAACTACTGGCCCATCTTCGCCGCCAACCGCCTCGAACTGGCCATGCCGCTCTACGACCTATTGGTGGACCAGTTGCCGCGCTTTGAGGAGAATTGCCGCACCTTCTTCGGCTGGAGCGGAGCCTACCTACCGGCCAATATGGATATCTACGGCCAGGGCGTGGGCTTTATGTGGTTCCCGTGGAATTTGCAGGTCGGCGTGGGTGCTTGGCTGGCTCAGCATTTCTGGCTGCACTATTGCTACAGCGGCGATCGGGACTTTTTGTGCGACAAAGCTTGGCCCTTCATGGAAGCTGTGGGCCGCTTCTGGCTGGGATTCCTTGAAGCCGATGAAGAGGGCGTGCTGCACGTGCCCTGGTCTTACTCGCCCGAGTACGACGACATTGTGTGCAAGGGTCGGGATTCGGCGTTTGATCTGGCGCTGGTGCGCTATTTGTTTACCACGCTCATCAAAGCCGCACAGGATCTCGAATTGGGCGCGGAAGAGACGGCGTCTTATGGGCAGATCCTAGAAAACCTAGCGCCGCTTCCCGTGGATGAACACGGCATTCAGGTTTACGCTGGGGTGCCGTTGGAGCGCAGCCACCGCCACTTCTCCCACCTGATGGCCATTCACCCCCTCGGCTACGTCAATGTCGAAGGCGACGCTGGCGACCGGGATTTGATCGAGCGTTCGCTGGTCCATTTGCGCCACATCGGTACGGGCCACTGGTCGGGCTGGTCTTTCCCTTGGGCGGCGCTGATTGCCTGCCGCGCCCGGCGCACCAACATGGCCCACTCCATGCTGCGCTTTTACACCGACCAAGTGGTACTGCCAAACACCTTGCAGGTGAGCGTTGACTGGCGTCAGACCGGTTTCTACACGGCCGAACATGGTTTTATCAATACCCTAGAGGCAGGCACGGGTGCTGCCGCGGCAGTTATGGAGATGCTATTGCAGAGCTGGGGCGGCAAAATCCGCGTTTTCCCCTGCGTGCCAGATGCGTGGCCCGCGGCGTCTTTTGATTCTCTGCGCGCCGAGGGGGCCTTCTTGGTCAGCGCTTCGTATCGGGACGGGATGGTGGAGTGGGTGCACATCACCAGCGAAGTCGGCCATGACTGCGCCGTACACAATCCGTGGCCACAAGGCGACGTGGTGCTGCGCGATCTGTGTACTGGTGCCGAGGTTTTGCTAAACGGGGAGGTGCTGGCCTTTGCCACCGAGGTGGGTGGACAGTACGAGTTGATTGGAACGATGGCAGGTCGGCGGCAAAGACCCGGAGCGACCTTCGCCGGACTGCCGCGCTGGGATTAAACGGGGGAGAGCATGGACAATTCTTTAACGGCACCGATCATTGACGCCCACGGCCATACCTTGGATCTGGCCTTCAAGTCGGGGAGTAAGTTGCACCAAGGTTTGGGTGGACTGACTGATGTGCCCCTGATGCGCGCCGGTGGGGTCGCGGCTCAGCTAACCGCTTGTTGGGTGCCGGATGCGGAGATCGGCGGCCCCCACGGCAGTCGGCATCCCCTGCAGGAGGTCTTGCGGATCATCGACTATTTGCATCGCCAACTCGAAGGCGAAGCCGGGGAATACGCGGTGTTGGCCACTACCGCCGATCACATCGAAGAGGCGCGCAAGAGCGGGAAAATCGCCTTTATTTTGGGCCTGGAGGGCGGCGATGCGCTCAAGGGCGACTTGAGCGTGTTGCGCACACTCCATCGGCTAGGGTTGCGGCACCTCGGCTTGGTGCACGAAGGACGCAATGCCTTGGGCACGGCGACGCAGGTGTGGGACGGGCCGACCATGCGACTTTACGACAGCGAGGTCGATCCGCCGGGCCGGCTGACCGAGGCTGGCCAGCAGGTCATTGGCGAGATGAACCGGCTGGGCATGCTCGTCGATATCACGCATATGGTTGAGGCTTGTTTTTGGGATGCGCTGGAAGTTGCCCGCGCGCCGGTCATTGCTACGCACGGCAATGCGCGGGCACTGCGGGATACAGGGCGCTACTTGAGCGATGATCAACTCCGGGCGGTGGCCGCCACTGGGGGGCTGATCTGCCCTAGTCCGATGCCGCTGGGACCTGGGGGTGAAACAGCTAGTCTGGAGATGTTGCTGGACCACATTGATTACATAGTTGCGCTGGTTGGATCTGCCCACGTCGGCTTTGGTACGGACTTGCTCGACCAGCTCAACGCTCGGCCGGTCGGTTTGGAGGATATTGGCGAGAGCCAAAATATCGTCGAGGGCTTGCAGCAGCGCGGGCACCAGGCCGAGGCGATCGACGGGATTATGGGCGGCAATTTTATTCGCGTTTTCAGAGAAGTCGCTGGCTAGGCTGCTGGGGTAAGAGAGGAGAACTTGATGCACCAACCATTTCTGGACTGGTACGATATCTGGGCGGGACAGGCCTGTGCCAATGAAAACGGCGAGTCCTGGCTAAAGGATCCGCCGCTGGGCGTGCGGCTAGCCGTGCAACCGGCGCGCAGGTCTCCGGTGTTCTTTCGCGCGGAAGAGCCTTGGGAACAGGCCCGCATGGCGTATCCGTACGTCCTTTTGGACGACGGGCTCTACCGAATGTGGTTTTGGACTTCGGGAGCGGAAGAAGGAGGGGCGCGTTTCAACGGCTATGCAGAGAGCCGGGACGGTTTCGAGTGGGAACGGCCGAACTTGGGGTTAGTGGAGTACGGCGGCACTAAGGCCAATAATCTGCTTTCGCGGCACAGCGATTTTGAGATCAATTCGGTATTCATCGATCCCCATGCCGGTCCCGAGGAGCGCTACAAGGCCATTGGCCCGAAAACCGTATTTTACCGCAATGGGGTAGTGGATGCGGAAATGGATTGGGTGCAGTTTCGCCAGTTGGGTGCCGAGACCGGTGCTCAGGACGATCCCACCATCAATACCATGCAGGTTGTGGAGGAACAGTTCGGCGTTCGCCGGGACAATGTGGTACAGGGTGCCGTCTCTGGCGACGGGCTACACTGGACTGTGCTCGACACCCCCTTGGTAAACGTCGGCAATAGCGTGCTCGACACCCAGAATGTCGCTGCCTACGAACCAGAAACCGGAGAATACGTCGCCTATTTGCGCGGCATGTTCCACAATGAGAACAAATTCGGCTATACCGGGCGACGGGCCGTGCGCAAGACCGGAGGAAAAAAGTTTGGCGCTTGGGGCCCGCCGCGCTACGTCCTAGTGGCCGACCCGCAGGACCACGTCTCCGACGATATATACACGCCGTGCTACTGCCACTATCCGGGGGTCCCCGGCTTGCATCTGATGTTTCCTTCGGTGTACCACCGGCTCGACTCAGAGCAAGACGTCCAGCTAGCGGTGAGTCGGGATGGGTGGAATTGGGTGCGGCCCGAGCGCAAGCCCATTATCACCCTCGAAAGCGACGAAGGGCGATATGGTTGCATCCGCGCCGCTCCCAACCTAGTGCCGCTCAATGAGGAAGAGTGGGGCCTGCCGTACGACGGCCGCTACAGCCGGCACGACCACGGCCCGGCCGAGCTGCCCGAAGGCGAGTTCCGCTGGGCTATATGGAAACGCCATCGGCTGGTGGCCTTGGAAGCACCGCTGGAGGGACGGGTAACTACCATTCCGCGCATTTGCCAAGGCGGAGAATTGCGCCTCAACTTCCAGACCAAGCGAGCCGGCTGGATCAAGGTGGAAATTGTGACGCCACCGATTGAGCCTGTAGAGTCGATTCAGCCCTTAGAGGGATTCAGTGCAGAGGAGGCCGATGTCCTGGTGGGAGACGAGTTGGACCAAGTCGTTACGTGGAAGGGTAAGAGCGATCTAGCGGCGCTAAAGGGAAAGCAGGTGGCTGTTCGCCTGCATCTGGCGCGGGCCAAGGTGTTTTCCATGGCCATCTAAGGGCATGGACGAACCATCTACGAGAAAGTTGCCCGCCGCCAGAACCCGGA
>JAPOYQ010000280.1:0-1723 GCA_026706505.1 Gemmatimonadota bacterium | reverse complement strand
CTACGTTCCAGCGGTGATAGAAAATTGGCTCATTGACAATCTGCCGGTAACTTCGCTGGAAAATCCGACGAAGGAGAAACCGTAACTCTCGGCCCGGCTCAACACCTGTTCGAGGGCGACGGGATGGCCCGGGTCGGCGGACCAACTGCGGTGCCATTGGTTTTCGTCTGCTGCAAGTGCAAGGCGATTGGCCGTCCAAACGCCCTCTGCTAGAGCGAGAGGATGGGCTGTGTAGTGCCAGCGCGTGCTAGCGGCGTGTACCCAGAAGAGACACTGGGCACCGTCCAAACGCAGCCGATCGGCCCTCAGGTGGACCGCAACTGCGGATTGGCGCATATCGAGCGGGTCAGCGCCGACCCAGCTGCGGTAGCACAGCAGCGGCAGGATGGACAGGGGGCGCTCCGGGGTATCGGCGCTCCAGCGCCGGTGATCGGTCCAGATAAAGCTTCCATTGTCCACACCGCCCTGCGCGGCCCAAGTGGCTAGGATGAAGATATTGCTACCGTCGGCCACCATGCTGGCGTGGTAGTCGTACGAACACCAGCCTTCTGGCCCTTTGTCGAAGTTGTTTCTTATCATATTCTCTCCTCAATAAATGTTAGCCCATCACGCCGGCCGATTGGGCGACGGTGGCGAAGAATTCGTCGGTTTGCTGTGCGATGCGCACTGGGGTTAGGGGTTTGATTTCGAGTACAGCATCCCCCTGAAAATTGCTCGCCTCTAGGGCGTCGAGCAGGTAGCGCCAATCCGCTGCGGGTATTTTGCCGGTGCCCGGCACGGTGTGCAGGCGGCCGATACCCACGTCGTCGCCTAGGGCATCGCTGATGTGCAAGTGGCAAATGCGGTCTTGCAGCCGATCGACGTACTCTTTGAGGGGAAAGCGTTTGAATTTTTGTGTGTGAGTCGTGTCGAGGCAGATTCCAAGGTCGGCAAAGCGCGCCAGCGCCCGCTGCAAAATGGACAGGTTCCACAGCTCAGGGTCTTCTTCTTGCTCGCCTTCGGATGCGTTTTCCAGCGCGATTTTGACGTTGTTCTGGCGCGCGTACTCCAGCACTTGGGCGGCAAAATCGAAATCGGGATTGGGGCCGTCGAGAGAGAGATTGGCCGCGTGTACTACTAGTACCCGACTGCCCACCTGCGCCACCGTGTCGATTTGGCGGTGGTAGCTCTCAATGGTATTGTCGCCGCCCGTGTGCCAACTCGAGCGCACGCCGCGCAGGATTTGCGCCAGCCGAGGCCGGTGCTCCTCGGCGTAGAGATCGAATTGTTGGGACACCATGTCTTCCCGAGCGGGACTCGTCCACTCCCAGCTAGCCCATTTGGGCCACAACTCAACGCCATAACCCGCGGCGGCCACTTCGTCGACGACTTTTGCCAGACTGTCCAAGCCGCCGTCTAGGGCGAAGCTGGTGCCGCCTTTTCGCAAGGGGAAATAGTGAATGTAATTCCACAGGCTGATGGAAATATTCAGTTGCATGGGGCCTCTGTTCTCAAGTTGGTTTGCGGTGGTTAGCTATTACCATCCGTGCATGCCGTGTCCCTCTGCCGGGAACCAGATCAGGTCCACTATCATAGAAAAAATTACTCCAACCACATAACCGATGGCCAGGCCGTAGAACAGGGGTTTACCGGCGATGTAGGCCTTGGCACCGCCGTAGCGCAGTAGGATTATTTTGACAATCCACACGATGAACAGACTGAACCAGTAGAGGCGGAGACCGAA
>JAPOYQ010000502.1 GCA_026706505.1 Gemmatimonadota bacterium | reverse complement strand
GGTGGCCGACGAGGAAATCGGCGAACACCTAGAAGAACTGCGCCGCCGCCACGCCACCGAGCGAGTCGTCGAGCGACCGCTGGCCAAGGGCGATGTGCTCGTCGCGGATTTGCAGCGACTCGACGAGAGCGGCTTGCCCGTCATCGGCGACAAATACGAGAAACGCCACATCCTTATCGGCGACGAGAATGCCCTCAGTCCCGAGTTTGAAGAAGCCCTCGTCGGCATGAGTGCTGGCGCAGAGCGCAAGATCCGTTTTGCCTACCGAGAGGATCTACCTAACGAACAGCTCGCCGGCCAGACCGCGCATTTTGCAGTGGCAGCCCACGAAGTGCGCGAGCGCACTTTACCCGACCTCGACGACGAGTTCGCCAAAGACCTCGGCGAACAGTTCCAGACCCTCGACGACCTGCGCCACCACCTCAGCGGGCAGATCCAAGAGCGCTGGGAATACATGGCCCAGCAGCGTCTGCGCAGCGAGTTGATCAGCCAGCTCATCCTAAAAAACGACTTCGATCTGCCCGAAAGCATGGTAGAGAACTACCTCCACTCACTCGAGCGAGAGCAGGCCGGTCACGACCGCGACCACGACCACGACCACGACCGCAGCCACAGCGACGAAGAGCGAGCCCAAGCCACGCGCCAACTCAAGAGCTATCTACTGCTCGAAAGCGTGCGCCAACAAGCAGGAGTCGAAGTGACGGACGCGGAGTTTGCCCAATTCGCCGCCGAGCGTGCCGGCGGCCAACCCTCCGACTTGCAGAACTCGGAGGGGTTCCGGCGGGAGTTGGAAGACCAAAAGGTTTTTGATTTGCTCATCGCCAAAGCTGACATCAAAGAGGAAAAGGTATAATCATGTCGCTGATTCCAATGGTCATCGAACAGACGGGCCGGGGCGAGCGCTCATACGACATTTACTCGCGGCTGCTCAAGGACCGCATCATCTTCGTGGGCACTCCGATCAACGACGCGATTGCCAACCTCGTCATCGCCCAGATGCTCTTTCTCGCTTCTGAAGATCCCAAAAAGGACATCGCGCTCTACCTCAATACCCCCGGCGGGCTGGTCTCGGCGGGCATGGCCATCTACGACACCATGCAATACGTGGCCTCCGACATATCCACGATCTGCATCGGCCAAGCATCCAGCATGGGAGCTGTACTGTTGGCCGGCGGCACCAAGGGCAAGCGCCAAGCTCTGCCCAACGCCCGCGTCTTACTGCACCAGCCCATGGGCGGAATCGGCGGTCAAGCGGCCGACATGGAAATCCACGCCCGCGAGATCATCGCCATGCGCCAGCAGATCAACGAGGTCCTGGTCGATTGCACCGGGCAGCCGCTAGAGCGCATCGAGCGCGACACCGAGCGCGACTTCTTCATGTCGGCAGCAGCAGCCGTCGAATACGGCATCATCGACGAGATCATCGCCCCATCTCGCGTCGAGGTAGTCCCTTCCTCAGCATAGGAGCCTATTTTGCGCCGTCGGCCCCCCAAAAGCGACCCGCGCTGCTCGTTCTGCGGGCGCAGTGACAGCCAAGTTGACAAGATCATAACCGGCCCCCAGGTCTATATCTGCAACGAGTGCGTCAAGCTGTGCAACGACGTACTGACCGAAGAGCGGCAAAAGACCCTCCCCTGGGAGACCGCAGAGATGCCCAAGCCGGGCCAAATCAAGGATTTTCTCGACGAATACGTGATCGCCCAAGAGCGGGCCAAGAAAATTCTCGCGGTCGCTGTGTACAACCACTACAAGCGCATTCGCACCAAAGTTGACTTAGACGAGGTGGAGCTCGAAAAAAGCAACGTAATGCTCATCGGCCCCACCGGCACCGGCAAGACCGAACTGGCCAAAACTCTCGCAAAATTCCTGCAAGTTCCCTTCTCCATCGCCGACGCTACTATTCTCACCGAGGCCGGCTACGTGGGGGAGGATGTGGAGAACATCCTCGTAGGCCTTTTGCAAGCAGCCGATTACGATGTGCCGCGCGCCGAAAGGGGTATCCTCTATCTCGACGAGGTTGACAAGATCGCCCGCAAGAGTGCCACGCCTTCAGTCGGCCGCGACGTGTCGGGCGAGGGCGTTCAGCAAGCACTGCTCAAGATTTTGGAGGGCACCACCGCCAACATCCCGCCCAAGGGGGGCCGCAAGCACCCTGAACAGCCGATGATCCAGATGGATACCCGCAACATTCTCTTTGTCTGCGGCGGAGCCTTTGAGGGGCTAGACAAGGTCATCAGCCAACGGGTCGGCAAGCGCACCATGGGCTTTGGGGCCGATAGCGACGACGAGAGCAACTCCGACACCCCAGACGTATTGCCGTTGGTGCAGCCCGAAGATCTGCTCGCCTACGGCATGATCCCCGAATTTGTCGGCCGCGTACCGGTCATCACCACCATGGACCCTCTCGCCGAGGACGACTTGTTTCGCATCCTCACCGAGCCACACGATGCCATCATCAAGCAGTCGCAGCGGCTCTTCGCCATGGACGGGGTCGAAGTCGAGTTCACTGAGGACGCCCTGCGCAAGATAGTGGCCCTGACCGTTCACAAGGGTACGGGGGCCCGCGGCTTGCGCTCCGTCCTAGAGCAGGCCATGATGGATATCATGTTCGATATTCCCTCTCAGGAGGGCGTGGCGCGTCTGCAAGTTACGGGCGAGATGATCGAGCGCGGGATTGAGCAGTACAGCAGCGAAGACGAAGAGATACAGCGCAAACGCGCCTAATCTCCAAGCCCCGGCAATGCGCGTTTCCTCTGTCGAATTCAAAATTGGTGCCGTCCGCACGGCCGATCTGCCCGTGGACGGCTTGCCCGAAATCGCCTTAGTGGGCCGTTCCAACGTCGGCAAGTCCTCGCTGATCAACAGGTTGGTGCAGCGCAAGAAGTTGGCGCGCACCAGCACGGTACCCGGCAAGACCCAGCAGTTGAACTACTATCTGGCCAACGAGCAGTTTTACTTGGTCGATCTGCCTGGCTATGGGTACGTGCGCGGCGGCGTGGGCTTGCGCTTACAGCTCGGCCAGCTCATCCGCAGCTACATGGCCAATCGCGAAGCGCTGTGCGCGGTGTTGCAGCTCGTCGATGCCCGGCGCGGCCCCACCGATTTGGATCAGCAGATGATCGACCATTTGCGCGCCCTCGATAAGCCCTTCCTGTTAGTCTTTACCAAAGCGGATAAACTGTCGCACAACAAACTGCAACACCTGTTCGACCAGCTCGATGCCCAAGGGTCGCTCGCCGGCCTTTCCTTTGTGCCCTTCTCCGCGGTCGATGGTCGTGGTCAAGATGACATTACAGGGTGGATCGCCGAAGCGCTAGTCGGCAACGCAACTTAAAGAGGACCTTTGAAAGTACTGATCAGCGACAAGATGGACCCCCGCTGCGTCGAGATTCTCGAAGCCAATGACGGGGTCGCAGTGGACGTGCGCAGTGAATTGTCGCCGAGTGCGCTCCTAGACTGTATCGGCAACTACGAGGGGCTAGTCGTGCGCAGCGCGACCACGGTGACGGCCGAGGTGCTCGCCGCCGCGTCACGCCTCCGGGTCATTGGCCGCGCTGGCACGGGTTTTGACAACATCGACGTAGAGCGCGTCACGCGCCACGGGGTCATCGTCATGAACACCCCGGGCGGCAATTCCCTATCGACCGCTGAACACACCTTCGCGCTCATAGCCTCCCTTGCGCGGCACATCCCGCAGGCGACGTCCTCGCTTAAAAAGGGGCTGTGGGAGCGGAACCAATTCGTCGGCGTCGAACTAGCCGGCAAGACCCTCGCCGTGATCGGCTTGGGCCAAGTGGGAAGGGAGGTGGCTACGCGCGCGGCGGCCTTTCACATGCAGGTCCTCGGCTACGATCCCTACATCGGCCAAGAGATGGCCCTCTCCTACGGCGCGCATCTAACATCCCTCGAAGAAATCTACGCTACCGCAGATTTCATCACCGTCCACACCCATCTCAGTAACCAGACCCAGCACCTGATTTCCGACGCCGAGATAGCGCAGTGCAAAGACGGGGTCTATCTAATCAACTGCGCCCGCGGCGGCATCATTGACGAGGCTGCCCTCCTGCGCGGCTTGAACTCGGGCAAGGTCGCCGGTGCCGCCTTAGACGTCTTTGAAGAGGAGCCGCCGACCCTCGTGGACCTCTTGGTTGACGACCGCGTGATCTGCACGCCGCACTTGGCCGCCTCCACCAAGGAAGCCCAAGCCAACGTCGCCCTGCAGGTGGCTGAGCAGGTTGGCGACGTGCTGATGGGCCGCGTCATTCGCAACGCGGTCAACGCTCCCTCGGTCGATCCCGAGATCCACGGCAAGCTCCAGCCCTACCTCGTGCTGGCCGAGCGGCTAGGTCGCCTGCAAGCCCAACTCGGCGAGGGACAGCTAGAGCGCATCACCATCGAATACCAAGGCGACATCACCGCTTACCCGACCTCGCCGTTGACCTCGGCCGTACTCAAGGGCATTATGGAGACCGTCTCGGACGCGGCAGTCAATGTAGTCAATGCGCTGCTTTTCGCGCAGGAGCGCGGCGTGCAAGTCGATGAGCGGCTCAGCAGCGAGCACGAGGACTACGCCAGCCTTATCACCGTGGTGTATCACACTAGCAAAGGGCAGCGCCTGCTCGCGGGCACGATCTTCGGCAAGAGCGACCCGCGCCTCGTGCACCTCGACGAGTACATTTTCGACGCCGTCCCCGAGGGCCACATGCTCTTTTACATCAACGACGATGTCCCGGGCATCATCGGCCAAATCGGCACGGTTATGGGCAGCCACAATGTCAACATCGCCCAAATGTCGTGCGGACGTCGCCAAATGGGCGGCCAAGCCCTGACCATCCTCAACGTCGATGACCCGATCACCTCCGACGTAGTTGACGATATTCTCTCTCGGGAGTACATCTCCTGGGCCAAACAAGTCAGTCTTTAAGCACGGGAGTACACAATGCCCGCAAAAATAGTATTAGGAGCGCAGTGGGGCGACGAAGGCAAGGCCAAGGTCGTCGATTACCTCACGTCCGCAGCCGACGTGGTGGTGCGCTATCAAGGAGGGGCCAACGCCGGTCACACGGTCGTCACCGGCGACACGGAGTTCATCTTCCATACCATCCCCTCGGGCATCATGCACGAGGGTAAAATCTGCGTGGTGGGCAACGGGGTGGTCGTCGATCCAGTCACCATGCTCGATGAGATCACCGAGCTGGAGGCCAAGGGCTTTTCAGTGGCCGGCCGCTTCTTTCTCAGCCAAGTCGCCCACGTCGTCATGCCCTACCACAAAGTCTTGGAAAAGGCCGGGGAAGAAAGCGAAAACAGCGTCGCCATCGGCACGACTGGCCGCGGTATCGGCCCGGCTTATCGCGACAAAGTCGAGCGCAGCCACGGGGTGCGCGTCATGGATTTGTGCGATCCGGCGCGTTTGCGCGACAAACTCCGCGCCAGCATCTGCGCCAAAAACGAAATCCTGACCAAGGTCTTTGGCCAAGAGCCGCTGGAGGCCGGCCCCATCATCGATGCGTACATTGGCTACGGCGAGCAACTCGCCCCATACGTCGCCGACACCTCGCTCCTGCTCAACCAAGCTCTCGACCAAGGCAAAACAGTCCTCTGCGAAGGGGCGCAAGGGACCTTGCTCGACATCGACCACGGCACCTATCCCTACGTCACCTCCTCGAATACCACGGCGGGTGGAGCCTGCACGGGTGCTGGTATCGGTCCCACGCGGATCGCCGAGGTCGTCGGCGTGACCAAAGCGTACACCACGCGGGTAGGCAACGGGCCTTTTCCCACCGAGTTGCTGGGGGAAGAAGGCGAGCGTTTGCGCGCCTTGGGCCGCGAGTTCGGAGCCACTACCGGCCGACCGCGGCGCTGCGGCTGGTTCGACGCCGCCATCTTGCGAGTTTCAACGCGCATCAACGGCCTGACCAGCATCGCCCTGACCCGGCTCGACGTACTCGACCAATGCGAGCACCTCAAGCTGGGCATTGGCTACCGCTGCGGCGACCAAGTGCTGGAAGAATTCCCCGCCGACCCACAGGTACTCGACCAATGCGAGCCGATCTACGAAGAAATGGCCGGCTGGTGTGCCCCGACTACCGCCGCCCGTAGTTTCGCCGATCTGCCGCCTCAAGCGCAGGCTTACGTGGAGCGAGTCGCCGAACTGAGCCGAGCGCCAGTTTCCCTGATCTCCGTAGGACCGGAGCGCGAAGCCACCATCCCCCTCGCCTGAGCCATGCTACTCAACCCCGCGCCCGCCGAGTCCAAGCCGCACGTCTTGCGCCGCCTGATGGCCGAGAAGACCCTGACCTTGCCCGGAGCCTTCAACGCGCCCGTGGCCATGCTGGCCGAGCGCACCGGGTTTGAGGCCGTGTACATTTCCGGGGCTGGTCTAGCCAACGGCACGGCCGGCTACCCAGACGTCGGCCTGTTGGGCATGGACGAAATGGCGCGCCAAGCCGGCTACATTGCCAACGCAGTCCAAGTGCCCTGCATTTGCGATGCAGACACTGGGTTTGGCGAGGTCTGGCAGGTGATGCGCACAGTGCGCGCGTACGAGCGCGAGGGTTTGGCCGGATTGCACTTAGAAGACCAAGTCATGCCCAAGCGCTGCGGCCACCTCGACGGCAAGGCCCTGATCGAGGTCGAGGAAATGGAGCGCAAGATCGCCGCGGCCTGCGCGGCACGGCAAGACCCGGACTTTGTGATCATCGCCCGCTGCGACGCCCGCGCCGTCGAGGGCTTTGCACAGAGCGTCGAGCGCGGCCAACGCTACTTGGCAGCCGGCGCGGACGCGATCTTTCCCGAAGCCATGCAGAGCGCCGAGGAATTCGCCCGCTACGCCGAGCAAGTCAAAGGCCCGCTCCTTGCCAACATGACCGAATTCGGCAAATCGCCGTACCTATCAGTCGCGGAGTTCGCCGCCATGGGATACCGCCTCGTGATTTTCCCTATGAGCGCGTTCCGCACCATGATGAAGGCCGTCGAAGGGCTGTTCTGCGAACTAAAG
>JAPOYQ010000351.1 GCA_026706505.1 Gemmatimonadota bacterium | reverse complement strand
GATCGTCCGTGTCCGACTCAGCGTAAAAATTGTTCTGGGAGAAGGCAGTTTTCGTCCGCACGTTGCCCGGGGCCGCCAACGCGCGCTGCACGGCCATCGCGTCGACCGTACCTGACCCCCGGATGTCGTTTGCGGCGATTAGGTCTCCTAACGACGGCCCGGCAACAGTCTGCGGCTCGGGGTGGATTTTGTCGCCGCGCAACAGTTCGCCTAAGATGCTCATAATGCCGCCGGCGCGCGCGACGTCCTCTATGTGAAACTCCTGCGTGGCCGGTGCCACTTTGCAGATACAGGGGACTTGCCGCGAGAGCCGGTCGATGTCGGCCATGGTGAAATTGACTTCGGCCTCGCGGGCCATGGCCAACAGGTGCAGGACCGTGTTGGTGGAGCCGCCCATGGCAATGTCCAAGGTCATGGCGTTTTCAAAGGCCGCGAAGTTCGCAATGCTCCTCGGCAGCACCGACGCGTCGCCCTCTAGGTAAAATGCCTTGGCCATTTCGACGATCCGCTTGCCGGCTGCGGCAAAAAGCTCCCAGCGCAGGGCGTGCGTGGCGAGGATGGTGCCGTTGCCCGGCAGAGCTAGGCCGATGGCCTCGTTGAGGCAGTTCATGGAGTTGGCGGTGAACATGCCCGAGCACGAGCCACAAGTCGGGCAGGCTTGTTCCTCCATCTTGGCCACGTCCTCGTCGCTCAAGTTGGGATCGGCCGCGGCGACCATGGAGTCGACCAGATCGAGCTTGGCGCGGCCCGTTGACAGCTCGGTTTTGCCGGCCTCCATCGGCCCGCCCGAGACGAAGATCGCCGGGATGTTGAGCCTGAGCGCGGCCAGCAACATGCCCGGTGTGATCTTGTCGCAATTGGAAATGCAGACGAGGGCATCGGCCTTGTGGGCCTGCACCATGTACTCGACGCTGTCGGCGATTAGCTCGCGGCTCGGCAGGGAGTAGAGCATGCCATCGTGGCCCATGGCAATGCCGTCATCTACTGCAATGGTGTTGAATTCCACGCCGTAGCCGCCGTGTTGATCGATTACTTCCTTGACCTTCTGGCCGATGGGGTGCAGATGCACGTGCCCGGGCACGAACTGGGTAAAGGAGTTGGCGATGGCGACGATGGGCTTTTGGAAGTCCTCGGTCTTCATACCGGTGGCGCGCCACAAGGCACGTGCGCCGGCCATGCGCCTCCCCTGCGTGGTGGTACTGCTGCGAAATGATTGCATAATAGCTCTTTCAAAAAGCTGCCGTCTGGCAGCGGGTTTCAGGTAGTAAAATCAATTTCTAGCGCATCCCCCAAAGGCACATAGCCGATTTTTGCGTAGATGCTGTTAGAGGTTGGATTGGCTTGATCGGCAAATAGGCTGCAAAATGAATAGCGCTCGGAGAGCAGCTTCTTGGTCAACGACGAGACGCACGAAGTGGCGTATCCCTTGTTGCGCTGCTCGGGCGGCGTGTACACCGCGGTGACGGATATGCCGTTGCGCATTGGGCGCGTCGTTTTGGCAATGGAGACCGGCCCATTGCAATCCCAAATGTACAGTTGTTTGTCGGCGATGAACCGCTCGGCGCTTTTTTTCGCCCCGTCGAGATCGGCTGATTCCCCTAACGCCTCCTGCGAAAAGGCGTCCATCCACTGCGCCATGAGCGGATGATCGTCCATGCTGGCCAAGCGCAGCGTTCCCGCCGCAAGGGGCACGTCGGCGACCGTGTGCGCCTCAAATACGCGCAGCCGCATGGTCTCCTTAGGCGCTGCACTAGGCACGGCCTCGGCCCAGCAAGCGGCAAAGGCTTGCGCTTCGGACGCTGGCCCGACAACGCCGGGGATGGACGTATCCGTTTCAAGTAGGTGACGAACGAGATGGGAGATAGCCCCATTGATATTCGCAACGAACTTGCTGAGGATGATTCTCCTCGGCGGCGTCATTACGGCTGCGCCAATCACGCTGCCTTGCTCTAAGACGCTCAATAATAGCGGGGGCTCGGACCCGTAGCGCAGGGGATCTTTGGCGAGCGCGTACGCGAGGCCGATCGGCAAGTTGTTTTCGCTCTCGTGCGCTTCGAGGCAATCACCTGCAAGCGCAATCAGCTCGCTGGCGTCGGTGTGATGTATTATTTCGACCATTCAGAAAGCCTGACCAATAGAAAAATAAAACCGCTTCCGCTGATACAACCGCCTCCACCACTGTTTCTCGTCAGGTTCGTTGTTGAGGGATCCATCGCTGAAAGCTATGTCGAGCCGGAGGGGAAATCCCAAAACGTAGCGCAGCCCCATCCCATAGCCATCAACCATGCCCCACAAGGTCGCTTGGCTTGGCTTGCGCCAGACCTGTGCCCGATCCCAAAAGCCAACGAGGCCGAAGTTGTTCCGCTGATAGCGCAATTCCCCGCGCATATTCAGGCCGAGGCGTCCGCCGCCCGGTGCGTTTATGGCGTCCTGCTCAACGCCGCGCAGGGAACCTTCGCCCCCGTATGCCCGCCAGTATTTCTGTGGCAGCCGCCGTCCCTCGCGCAGCGAAGCGGCTCCTCCTCCTTGCAGGGCTAGGGCCAACACCAGCCGGCGCGAGAGCGGCTGATAATATGTGAATGCGGCTTCGCCGTCGATCACATAGGTCTGATGCTGCCCCAGAATGAACGAGGAGGCGTAGCGTCCGGTCAACTGCAGGAGTGCGCCGCGCGTGGGGGCAAAGGGGTCGTTGCGCGAGTCGCGCAAAAACTCGGTCCTCAAATTGACTGAGCGCTCGCGTTCGGTCAGAATCCGCAACCAGTCTGCTGTAACGGGGATCTTGCCGTCGCTATAGTCTATGAAGTCGTCTTGGGTGAAGAAATTGCCTTTGCCAGAGAAGTCGAAGTCGTCGTCGCCAAACGGATCGTCCGCGTCGGTCGTCTCATCGCTGTCGTCTATGTTGGGTGAGTAGGCGATGCGCTCGCTCGGATCGGGCCGAGTGCGCGAGTCTTCCCCGCTAAGGGAGACTTGGGCTCGGTAGAGCTCGCGCCAACTCTTGGTGAGCGTTGCTTCAGCTTTCCACAAGTGCTCGACCGAGAGGTAGTCGAAGGTGGCCGTACGTATGTACTCCCTTGCGGTCGCTTCTCCGAAGAAGGACAAGATGCCTTCGAGCACCGAATCGTTTTCCGTCAAAAGCGCGACTTGTCGCTGGTCGTTCGGTTTACCTTGCTGCTTGGTCGGCTGCCACTTGTCGGTGACCCCTGCCGACAACACCAAGTCAGCGCCCGTGCCCAGCAAGTTGCGCTCGGTAAAGGACGCGGTGACGCCCTGCTCCGGCTTCCCCCAACCGGCATTGAGGCTTAGCCGAGCGCCACGGCCCAGCCAGTTGTTGTGCTGCACGACCCCGCCTACGCGCGGCTCAATGTTGCTGAAGAAGGCACCGGCACTTAGGGAGATGCGCTTTCTTTCTTTTAAGCGAACCACGACCGGCTGCAAGCTGTCACCCGTCTCGGGAGTGAGTAGAAAGACCGAGCGGAACAGGCCGGTCTTCGCCAGTTGCTCGCGACTTTTGGCTAGTTGCTCGGGATTGTACAAGTCCCCCTGCTCAAAGTGCAGATAACGCTCGATCAGTTCCTTGCGCGTGTATAGCTGGTCGAGGTTTTCGACCTCGACGGCACCGAAGTACATCTTGCGCCCGGGATTGATGTGAAAGACGACCTCTGTGCTGCGGCTGGCGCGGTCGTCCTCCACCCACTCGTTGCGCACTGCGGCATGAGGGTAGCCGCGCTGATTGAGAAAGACCTGTAGTTGGCGCTCGCCTTCGAGCACCTTGCCGTAGTCGAGAGGCGCGCCCGCACGCAGGCCGACCTGAGCACGCAGGGTATCGGCCGCAAAAGGCGCGCCCCCTACGAGCGTTAGGGCTCGCACCGTCCACAGCGCGCCGCTGTTGATTTCAATGTGAATGTGGACTCGGTTTTTGGCGTCCAAGCGCAGGAGCTTGCGGACGATCTCGGCGTCGCGATAGCCCTTGCTGTAATAGAGATTGACCAGTCCGCTGAGGTCGTTTCTGAAGAAGCGGCGTTGGAAGCGCTTGCCTTCTTGGGTCAGCATGGCCGAGCGCAAGGTCTCGCCTTTGATGCGCTTTGCGCCTCGGTGAACGAAGCGGATCTGAGCCACCTTGTGATCATCGGCTTCGCGGGCCGATATTTCGCGCAGATTCTCTTGGGCCAAGGCGGTCCCGGCGAGAGCCAGACAGAGTACGGCGGCGAGTGCGCTCATCGGAATTCTCGCTTCAGGCCGATGCCTAGCCCATAGTGATCGTACTTGCTTTGCGCCGAGCCGGTGATGATGAGGAAGGACTTCACTTTGTGCTCGATCCGCACTTCGCCCGAAGCCATCTCTTTGAGCGGGGCCTCGTAGCGCACCCATAAGGGCAGGGGCAACCTGCGGCTGAAGTACTCGCCCACGCGCAGCGCTGGATCACCCGGCTCGGCCCCGAAGACCGTGCTCGAAGGCAGGACCACGAATTCATCGAGCCCCACTTTTTCGACCTGCCCACTCAACAATTGGCCGGCCGCCGTGCCGAGGGCAGTTTTGTATTTGAGGTCTCGGTTGGAAACGGTGTTGAAGGCCAGCAGGTTGACGGTGCTCAGAAGGTCTAGCGGGGAAAAATTCGGCACGATTTTCTGAGCCGGCCCTTGCAGCGTCAAAGTTACGACGTATTTCTCGCCGTCTTCAATGTCTTCGATTTCCTCGGTCTTAGCCTCTATATCGAGTGTGGGATTCAATTCGAAAGGATCGTACATCACGTCGAGGATCGATTTAGTCGGCGCTAGGCGGTTGAAGACGACTCGTCCTTGGGTGATGTTGAACTGCTGATTGAGTAAGAAGACCTGCCCTTCATCTATTATTATGTCGCCTTGGAAGAGCGGCTTGTAGAAGGTGCCGCCGACCTCGACCGCGCCCGATGCTTCGACCTCGGCTAGCTCGCTGTCGAGGGCGAGGCCGCGGAGATCAACCTCGACGGCTAGGGCCATGTTTTCCAAAAAATCGTCGCGCAATGCCGGCGGTGGCGGTGGCACGGGAAGCGCGAGGACCACGAGGCTCGCCTCGGACTTCGGTCGGTCGATGCGGACGCGCCCCGCCAACTTGGATGCGCTGAGCGAGCCGGCGAAAGATAGATCTAAGTCGATGTCGTCCGCCTTAAACGACTGTCCGACGTCCTCGTAGTAGGAGGTCATCCGCTCGGCTTGGAGTTGCAAGTCAAAGCTAGGGTCGTCGAGCCGCGCTAGGTCGAGCCGCCCGGTGAGCGACGCGCTGCGGAATCCCCGCTTAGGTTCTTTCTCGACGGAGAAATCCACCAGCTCGATCTGCCGGTCATTGAATTGCAAGTGCCCGTCGGGCAGCGCGTAGATCGGCTCTAAGTCGAGGAGGGCAAATTCGAGGCCCTTGACCCCTATTTGGCCTTGCAGTGAGAGCGTTGAGTCCAAGCCCTCGGCCCGGAGATCCGCGCTGATCCGTCCGTCGAGATGGTCCAGTTCGGCTATTAGGTCGCCGAGGAAGAGGAGTCCGATGCCGTCGGAACGCGCTTCGAGCCAGCTCTCGTCTAATGAGAGTTCACCAGCCTGTAAATTCCAAGGTATGCGACCGGTCACGGTGAGGCTATCGTCGAGCAAGGTCGTCCAGTTCAAATGCCAATCGCCGCCGTCTTGGTCGCCGACGAGTTGGCCGCGTAGCCTGCCCAAGTCCGCGGTTTCCACGGCTAGATCGGCGGTAACTTGAGGAGCGGATGTCGTGCTGCTGACCTCGGCGTCGAGTTGGACCAGCCCCTTGGGGCCGCCGAAGAAAGCCAAGTCCGCGTCTTTGAGGGCCAGCTCAATCTTCGAGGGTTTGGTGTCCACTAATTGGCCCGCCAACCGCAGAGTGCCAGCCGGTTGCAGGGCGCGGCGGTCGCGGTCGTAGCGCCGCAAGCCAATCGCCACGGAGTCCAGGACCACGCGGCCCTCGTCGAACGCGAAATGCCCTCCAGACAGAAGATCCAGCCGCAGCGAGTCGGCTGTGGCTTGGCTTTCGATGACCAAGCCGCGCACGTCGATATACCCGGCCAAGTCCCGCCAGCTCGGCATGGAGTCCTCGAAGGCCGCTTCTAAGTGCCCGTCGAGGTCGAGCCGCCCGTACATCGAGCGTCCCAAAGCATAGCTGAGCACTGGACCCAAGTCGGCCGCCTTCGCCTCGATTGCGAGCTGTGCGGGGGCTGCCCCCGGCTCGAAGAGCGGTGCGGCTGGGCAGGTGAGTGCGAGACGCACACCGGCATCGGCGCTGAACTCGGCCACGAGCGAATCCTCCAGCGCGAGGCGCAGCCGAGCATTGCCGAGGGCGAGGGTGTCGAGGTGCATCTCCGCCAGCGTCACCGCGCCCTGTGCCTCTGGCTTTGCTAGGGGGCCGCTGACCCGCAGATGCCCGCCGCCCGTCGCGCTGAGGTCGGACGCGAGGTTGGACAATTCAAGAGTGGATAATTCCGCTGCAACGGAGAGCGAATCCCTGCCGACCCAACCCGAAAGGCCCACTAGGCCGATTGGCGTTTGCAGGTTTACCGCCGCGAGATTTAGGTGCCCGTCGCCATAGTCGGCTTGGAGGGGACCGTAGTTTTGCAGCGTCCATTCCCCCAGCCGCAGCGAGAGCGAATTGAGTGCGAGGCCCCCTTGGGCCACATCTAGGTCATCTAGCGGCCCCTCCCACCGCAACGTACCGCCCGCTGCGCCTATTGCTCCCACTGCGTCACCTACCCCCCGCAACAAGGTATCGGCAAAATCTGCTTGAGCCGTTAAGTGCCCGGTCGCGTCCAGTTCCGCCCGTAAACTTACGCCCGGTCCGCCACCGGCTACCTGCGCGGTGCCTCGATCCCATCCCACGTCCAGCGCGAGCTCGCCGGTCTGCCACCCCGCGTACTCTAGCGACGAGGTCGCAGCGCGCCCGTCCAGCTGCAGCGCGTCGAGCGATAGCCCACCCGCCCCGCGCAAATCCGCGTCGAGCCGCCCGCCCAACTCGGGCATGACGCGCTCCATTG
>JAPOYQ010000363.1 GCA_026706505.1 Gemmatimonadota bacterium | reverse complement strand
ATCACGCGGTGGACCTCTTGGCTGTGCAGACCGTCGGGCAAAGTGCCGGCCAGCGCGGCGCGCAAGGCATTGGCCCGGCCGCGGGTAGTGTGCTCCTCGTCCAAGGTCGCCATGTACGAAGGGCACATCGTGCCCACCAGCTTTTTGCGGCAGTGGCCCACCCCGGAGCACATTTCAACGGCTTCCTGAAAGCCGCCTGCCTCACTAAAGCTGAAAAACGTCTCCACCTGCGGCGTCTGATAATCCTCGTTATAGCGCAGGTTCTCGTCCATCCGAGGGGGGCGGGTGATCTTGCCGGGATTCATAATCCCCTGCGGATCAAAGGCGTCCTTAACCTCGACAAAAGCCGCGACTAACTCCGGACTAAACATCTTGGCGATCCACTCGCTGCGCGCCAAGCCATCTCCGTGCTCGCCCGACATGGCTCCGCCGTATTCGAGCACCATATCGCTCATCCGCTCCTCCATCTGGCGCAGGAGCTTTATGCCTTCGGGATCTTTGAGACTGAAAATCGGCCGGATGTGAAGCAGGCCGACGCTCGCGTGCCCATAGTATTCGCCCTCAATGCCCAACTCCTCCATCAGCGCAACCACCCGGCGGATGTAGTCGGGTAGTTTGTCTACCGGGACGCAGGTATCCTCCACCCCGGGTTGGGGCTTGGGATCGCCTTTCATGCCCATCAAAAGCCCCAATCCAGCCTTGCGCAGCTCCAAGATAGCCTTCTGATCTCCAGCGGCCACAGCCCGCGTAAACGCGTAGCCCATCCCCCGCTCCCGCAATCGCCCTTCCAATTCGTCCATCTTGCGGCCCAGCTCGGCTTCGGAGTCCGTATAGTACTCGATTATGAGCAAGGCCGCCGGATCGCCCGTGATAAAGCGGCGACTCGGGGCGTGCTCGACCGAGCCTTTAGTCTGGTCGAGCAGGATCTTGTCGATCAACTCGCTGGCGACGGGCGAGGTCTCTAACGCGGTCAGATTGGCCTCCATGGCCTCGACCAAGTCGTGGAAGTGGACGGCCACCAAGCCCTTGTGCTTGGGTAGCTCCACCAAGTTCAATCGCGCTTCGACCACCGCGCAGAGCGTGCCCTCCGAGCCGACGACCAGCTTGCTCAAGTCAAAGGGAGCGCCGTCGATGAACTCGTCGAGATTGTAGCCCGAGACGCGGCGCATCACCTGGGGAAAGCCCGTGCGGATCTGCGCTTCGCGCTCACCGACGATGCGGCGCACTTCGCGGTAAATGCGCCCTTCGAGGCTGTCCAAACCCGCGCGGCGCTCGTACTCCTCGTCATCAATCGGCCCGAATACCGCTTGCGAGCCGTCGGCCAACACCACCTTTAGCTCCTGTACGTGGTCGATGGTCTTGCCGTATATAATGGAATGCGCGCCGCAGGAATTGTTGCCGATCATTCCGCCGATATTGGCCCGGCTACTCGTGGAGACATCGGGCGCGAAAATCAGGCCGTAGGGCTGCAAGTAGGCGTTGAGCTCATCGAGCACCAAGCCCGGCTGGACCCGAACCCAGCGCTCGTCTGGGTCGAACTCCAAGATCCGGTTCATGTATTTGGAAAAATCGAGATGAACCGCCGCTCCCACCGACTGGCCCGCCAAACTCGTCCCGCCACCCCGTGGCAAGACCGCCGCCCCCTGCTCAGCGGCAATTTTTACCGCGGCGACCACATCCGCCTCGTCTTTGGGCACAACCAGCCCTAGGGGCTCCATCTCGTAGATGCTGGCGTCGGTGCGGTAGAGCATGCGCGAAACAGCGTCAAAGCGCACCTCGCCTTGGATGACCTGCTGCAAGGCCATCTCCAATGTATCTCTATCCATTTTTAAGACATTGATCGGCTACGCGCCTTCTTCATCCTGCAGAGGATTAACGCGCATTTTGGTCACTTGGTAGGCACTCATCAATACTAAGAACGCACTCTACAGGCCGTCAAATTTTCGCACTGGCCGTTTTTTATTTTTTACAAACGATTTCTTAATTTTTTTTGGTAAAATATCGCAAAAATATCCAATATGTAGGTTGACAACTATTTCTAGCCCCAATAGATTGGTTAATTGCCACGTGGTTAGCGCGCAAAAGAGGGGGCTTCCGGGACAAGGGGAGATCGCGGGAGTCCCCACTTTTTATCTCCCGGGATCTCATGTCGCAATCACAACCAGTTGCTGTCCGCATTTACAATCAGACCTATAACCTCGTCAACAGCGAGGACCAAGACCCCGAGTACATTCGGCTCGCCGCGGCCTACCTCGACGAGAAGATGCAGCAGATCGCCGCTACGGTCAGGCATCGAGGTCCGCTCGATATCGCCATCTTAGCCGCGCTCAATATCGCCGAAGAAGTGCTCACCGCTCGTCAGCACAAGGACGCGCTGCTCAACAGAGCCGATGCCCGCATCGACTCCTTCACCCAGTTGCTGTCCGACGACGCCCCCGCCGCAGACAATCCCCCCACCGACGCCAAGCGGTTCTGATTCTCTTTCATATATAATACTCGATTTCCCCATTCCCAGACTCTTGGGAGTGAGGCACATTGAGCGGACACCGCGCCTTGTAGTCGGGATGGAGCCGTGCCCATAGATAGTCGAGCGCGTGTTGGTTCCAGCGAAAAAAGTGATCGCGGCCAATCTGATCCATCAGCCCCGACCGCTCCAGCGCGTCGGTAAGCTGCCGTTTGGCCCGCGTGAAGTACAGGTCCAGTCCGACTTCGCGCAGGCGTTCGACCACGTTGCGCAGCGCTTGTTCGCCAGAAGCGTCGATCCGGTTGATCCCGTCCGCATCGAGAATCAAGTACCTCAGCTCGGGTGCCGAAGCGATCGTTTCGAGTACTTTATCCTCAAAATAACGGCCCGACCCAAAGTACAATTGGCCGTCAAAGCGCATGATCGCGATCTGCTGATCCGACCTCAGCCCCGCGTCGCTTTCGCGCATCGTGCCATCGAGGTGTCGGGCGAGAAAAACCACGCGGGGCCGCATGGTGCGATAGAAGTTGAGTACCAGCGAGGTTCCCACGCCGAAGGCAACCCCCAAGTGCAAATCCGGTGCCAAGGCGAGCGTGCCGACAAAAGTCGCGGCCCCAATTAACCCGTCGTGGACATTAATGCGCCAAGCAGTCACTAGGGGCTGGATGCGTACCAAGCCGACGACAGCGGCGATAATAACAACGGCGAGCGTAGCTTGCGGCAGATAGTACAACAGCGGTGTGAGCCAGAGCAGGGTCGCGGCGATAACCAACGACGCCACGACCGATGCAAAACCCGTCCGAGCCCCGCTTTGGTAGTTGACGGCCGACCTCGAGAACGAGCCCGAAGTCGCATAGCTTTGAAAAAGCCCGCCGACCACATTGGCCATACCCTGGCCGATGAGTTCTTGATCGATATCGAGATGCTGCCGCGTCCGTGCAGCGAGGGTCTTGGCAATGGCCATGGCCTCCATCAGGCCGAGCATGGTCAAAGTCAAGGCACCCACGAAGAGTTGAGACAGGATTTCCAAGTCTAAGTCCGGCACCGACGGCCGCGGCAAACCGCGCGGAACCTCGCCGACCACTTCCCCGCTAAATCCAGCCAGCCAAGAAACGAGTGTGGTGACCACCAGCGTCGTCAACATGCTCGGCAGCTTCCAACGACCGCGGCGTAAGACCACCAACAGTCCCCCGGCCAACACCGCCATCCCCAGCGTCGGCCAATGGACCTCTAACAGCGCCACGTCGATGACGCGGAGGGCCGCCAACAAATGACCCCCCTGTTGAGGTTCCACACCAAATACCTTGTGCAATTGGGAGATGACGATGATAAAGGCCGCGGCATTGGTAAAGCCGACGACGACCGGGCTAGACAGCAGATCGATCAGCAAGCCCAACCGCAACGCGCCCATGGCAATCCGTATCAAGCCGACTAGCAAGCCCAAGACCAGCGAATAGGCGATATATAGCTCACCGCCCTCGGGAGCAAGCCCCTGTACGGTCGTCGCGCTGATAAGCGAAGCGATGGCCACCGGGCCGGTGGACAAATGCCGGGAAGAGCCAAAGAGCGCGGCTACGGCCGGCGGCAGAAAGGCCGCGTACAACCCATACACTGGCGGCAACCCCGCCAACTCGGCGTAGGCCATGGCTTGGGGCACGAGGATCGTCGCCACGGTGAGGCCCGCGACCACATCGGCGCGCCAGACGCCTGGCCGGCCGAGTTCGGGTAGCCAATGGATAAATGGAAAAAATCGCTTCATGCGTTTGCTAGAGGACGGTTGACACCCAGTCGGCGACCAGTGTACACTTAGCGGGTTACACCTCAACAGCGGGAGTGCCGCATGGACCCACATGAGCAGCGAGCCTTTTTCGAGCAGCAGGGCTACTTAATCGTTCCTAGTCTACTCAACAGCCGCGAGGTCGCCCAATGCCAGCACGAGATCCAACGCCTGCACCAACTAGCTGCCGACCTAGAGGCCAACCAAGACCCACTCAGCAGCCACTTTCAGCGCGAGCCTTTTTCTAAGGACCAAAACCGCAACGGCCTACCGGTCCTGCGCAAAATCGAGAACACCCGCGCTCTGTCGCCGTGCTTTGCCCAACTCGCGGCCCATCCCCGCCTCGTCGCCATCGTGCAATCGCTCCTCGGAGACGATCTGCTCCTCTTCCGCAGTACCCTCATGCTCAAACCCGCCTTCCACGGCTCGGCCCACGCCCTGCACCAAGATTCGGCCTATTGGCCAATGGAGCCGCCCGCTCTCGTGACCGTGAGCATCGCCCTCAACGACGCCACCTCAGACAACGGCTGCATCAAGGTTATTCCCGGCAGCCACCATTGGGGCTTGCAGGAATGGGGCCACATCGCCCAAAAGCAAGGGGCACCGCTGACTAATCGCGAGGACATCGACAGCGCGCGCCAGATCGACGTGCCGCTTGCGGCTGGATCCGCGGTGCTGTTCCACAGCTTGATGGTCCACGGTTCCGGCCCCAACCAGACCGACCGCTCGCGCAACACCGCGCTCTACGCCTATTTCTCTCCGCACGTGCGCTACGTGCCCAAGGCCAATGGCCCGCAGTCGAAGTCCTTCCCAGTCATCGCCGGCCTCGATGGCGCAGCCGAACACGTGCTGGTCGCCTCCTAAAGCACCCGCTCTAAAAAAAGAGATTGTACCCCTGAGTGCCAACGAGGCGGGTAGTGTCAACAGTACACTAACAAAAAAAGGCCGACGCCCGCAGTGCGGACACCGGCCTTTTTGCGCTTCTCGGCCCAACCTCAGAGGGGCTTGAGAATGAGCGACATTTCGCGGCCTTCCATTTTGGGCTCTTGGTCGACGACGGCTACATCCTCGAGCTTGGCAGCTAGATCTTGCAGTAGCTGGAACCCCTGTTCCTGGTAAGCCATCTGCCGCCCGCGAAAGCGGACGCTGACTTTGACCCGGTTTCCCTTTTCGATAAACGTGCGGATGTGGCCTGTCCGGTATTCGAGGTCGTGTTCGGAAATAGTAGGTTGGGCGATGCGAATGCCCTTCATTTGCACGTTTTGCTGCTTCTTGCGCGCTTCCTTGGCCTTTTTCTCTTGGTCGTAGCGGAACTTGCCGTAGTCGATAATCCGGCAGACCGGCGGGCGCGCTTCGGCGGCCACTTCCACTAGGTCGAGATTGGCTTCCTCCGCCATGGCCAAGGCACGGGCCGTTTCGATGATCCCCACCTGCCCCCCATCGGATCCGATGAGTCGGATTTGGGGCACGCGAATATCATCGTTTACTCTCGTAAAACTCTTTTTCTTTGCTGCGATTGCATCAACCTCCGTAAAGGGTGGAAAGCGCGGGCGTCTCCCGCAGAGTTTTTAATATATTCTCAGCGCGAATTAAAACAAGCAAAGATTTGTCCCTTACCTCTTTGGCAGCTATGAGCGAATAGGTTATTTTGCCTATTTTTCACCCAAAGGAAAGCCCATGGCCCGCACGTACGACGTCTATGGCGTCGGCCACGCCCTAGTGGACATCCAATATCAAGTCGCCTCAGAGTTCCTCGCTGAGCACCAAATCGAAAAGGGAGTTATGACCCTCGTCGATGAGGCGCGACAGCGCAACCTCACCGCCGCGATCAACGGCGAGCCGGTCGCCTCGGCTTCGGGTGGCTCGGTGGCCAATACCCTCATCGGCGTCGCTCGTTATGGCGGCCGAGCCTATTACGCCTGCCTGACCGGCCGCGACGCTTGGGGCGACTTTTACCAACGCGATCTCGAAGCAGCCGGCGTGGCTACTCATCCGGCCAACCGCGGCGTGGGCAAGACCGGCCAGTGCTTGGTCTTTATTACTCCCGACGCCGACCGCACCCTCAACACCTTCTTAGGCATCAGCAGCGCCATCGGCCCAGCCCAACTCCAAGAAGAGGTTATCGCCGACAGCCAGTACCTTTATATAGAGGGTTATCTTCTTGGCTCGGAAGACGGCTTTGCCGCCGCGTGCCAAGCACAGCAAATGGCCCAGCGCCACAGCACGGCCGTCGCCCTGACCCTGAGCGATCCCTTTGCCGTCCGAGCCTTTCGGACGCGCTTTGACGTGCTCTTGCAACATGGCGTAGATCTGCTCTTCTGCAACGAAGAGGAAGCGGTCGTCAGCACTGGGATCGACGACCGCGAAACCGCCGGCGCATCCCTCGCTTCCCAAGTTGGCACGGCCTACGTAACGTGCGGAGCCGACGGTGCCCTAGTGTACGCCGCCGGGGTCCACGACCAAGTCCCCGGCGTCCCCGTGCAAGCCATCGACACCAATGGTGCTGGCGATCTCTTCGCCGGTGGCGTGCTCTACGGGCTGTCCCACGGATACAGCCCCTTAGACGCGGCGCGCTTAGGCTGCTATGCCGCCGCGCAAGTGGTAACCCGCTTCGGGCCGCGCCTAGAACAATCGCTCGCCGATCGCATCGATCACATCCTATCCCATTTCTCAACCTAATTTGGAGGTCCGCGTGAAGATCCTAGTCCACTACCCATTCACCGACGAACAACACGACCACTTGCGCCAAATAGCGCGCGACAACGGC
>JAPOYQ010000699.1 GCA_026706505.1 Gemmatimonadota bacterium | reverse complement strand
CATCGCTGTCGCCAAATCGGTGCACTACCTCATCACAGGCGGCCAGTGCGTCCTCCAGACGATTTAGCATGCCAAGTATGCTTCCTTTGACGACGAGCGCTATCGCAACTGATTCGAGCAGGTCTGGCACATTGCTCTCAGCGAATCGACGCACCACTTCGTCAAAGGCGGTAAGTGCGTCCTCGGGTCGATCTAAGTCATTGAGAGTGAATCCTCTCTCGAAGAGGGCCATTGCGACTAGTCGGGAGACTATCGGTATTTCGCTCTCGGCGAATTGGCGCACCACCTCGTCGAAGACGGACAGTGCTTCTTCTGGCCGATTCTGATCCTTCAGAGCAACCGCTTTATCGAAAATCTCCTTCGCGGCCAAAAACTCAGCCTGTTCGTTCGTATCCTCACTACTTTGGTCTCCCCGACGGGGATACTGTTCCACACCGACCGCCGTCTTCCTCTCCACATTGGAAGGTACAGAACCCCGCTCGAAAACCTCCGTAAAACCTTCGGGAATCATCGTAAGCAACTCTTCTCGATGCTCGGCCAGTACCGGCAACCTTATCATCTGCGCGAGTGCGATCCGGGCCATCGTTTGCATCTCCCCGCCGAAACTCCCTGCCTCGCGGGCGATGTGAGCACCGATATCCTTCAGTTCAGTACCAGAATAGTACGACTCCATGAATTGGATGAGAGCCTTGATCAGGGCATTCGGTCCGCGAGAGCGCCGCAGCAAGTAGTAGATGTTGTAGAGGCGCTCGGTCAGGTAATATTGTTTGCGCCGGGCGGTACCACCCGAGACCTGAACGACGCCCCGTTCGATGAGGCGGGTGAGTTGGGCACTACACTTGCTCGTCTCCAGCCGGGCGCGGGCCGAGATCTCCCTCGTAGTCGCAGGCTTCCACAGATCGGCGAGCACGAGATAGACTCGTCGCTCCTGCGCTGGGAGTGATTCGATATGGCTCTTGAAGTACTCCGTATGGTCATCGACGAGGTCGAGTAGTTCGGTCATGAGTTCGGGGAAGGAACGCCCCGCACCGAAGCGGGCCACTATGGTGATCAGACGCGGACTACCACCGGTGAGAATCTCCAGGGATCGAATGGTCTCGGGCGGAGGGCATTTGCCGGACACCGCTTCCCATAGCACTGTGCATTCGTTGGTGTCGAGCGGGTTCAGTAGCAGTACCCGGAACAGGTCGTACAGGGCGTGGTCCGGATTGTCGATCTCGTCAAAGCGACTGGTCGCACTCGCCAGTAGGATGATACGCGGCTCGTTCTGGAGAATCTTCCGTAGCCGCCAGCCCGCCTCAGAGTCCGCCATGTCCCTGAACATCATGTTCAGATTCTCGACCATCAGCACGAGCCGCTTGCCCACCCGGTCCGAGAAGTCGAGCAGAGCACCGAGGCAGAGCTCGGCAAGAATTTGGTCGTCCTGAATGGTGCGCAAGTGTTCGTAAGTTCGGTGCAGGTCGGGATCATTTTTCCCACGAGGCATCTGGGCGGCCAAGCGAGACAGACATTCCAGCCAGAATTCGCCAGCGGAGGCGACTTCGTAACTTTCCTCGGCGAAGACAATTGGAAAGAAGCCGGATCGCAATTCGGCATCCCGGCTCACCTCGACCGCGACTCGCAGCAGCAGGCTCGTCTTCCCGCTGCCGCGTGGGCCGATCGCAATCTGGTGCGGATTAGCGCTTCCGGTGCATTCACGCAGCATATCAACGATTGATTCAAACTCGCCCGTTCGTACACAGAACGAGGCCACCAGCTCGTCGTCAGTTAGGAACCCTGGGTTATATTTTCTAGTGGTCATGGCTATCGCTTACCCCTCATTTTGGCTCGGCGGCAGGCTATGGGGCTGAAGTATCGACCGTGCCGAGCACACCACCAATCTTCGAGTAAACCGGATACGAACCGGTAATCTTCTCCTTGTCTCGCCAGATAGCCGTCATGTTCGAGCACACTGAGAATCTCCTTGGTCGAGACCGGGTCGGCTTCAGCTTGAAATTGCTCATAATATTGGTTGATGGCATCGCTATGCAGCAGTCCGTCATTGACTGCGGCCTCGGTCAATATAGATAGAGCGGCCGGATAACCTTTGTCCCCAAGAACCATTCGCAACCGGCTCTCGTAGTGTTCTAAAGCCATCTGTCCCCGGACACCTAGCATCTCGTTGGTGTACACGCGCTTTACATCTTCTAGTGAGGCTTCCCGCCGGTTGACCCGACGTAAATCTTCGTGGAGATAATCGAAGAACTGCTGCACGTGGTGGGGAATCTGACACCGCAGCCGGCAGCACATGTCCTGGCGGACGGTGAGGGGGAGATCAATGCCATAAGTCCCAGCCAGTGCAGCGAGGCAGGCACTGGCAGTCTCCTCATCCCAAGGCTTTAGATCGAAAGGAGAAAAGATGTTTGCGTGGGCACTGAGCCCGGCCTGTTGCAGAATCGGCTCCAAGCCCACGCTACCAGAGAGTATCAAGCAAATCCGGCGTTGATGTTCTTGACCATTCTTGCGCAGCCAACTCAGGAACTCGTCCACTACCTGCCTTCGCTGCGGCGTGATGCAGTAGTCGTCCCCCTTGAGCAGGCGATTGACAAGAATCGGCAACTCGTCGATAGCGAGCACTACCGGCAGGTCATTCTCAGCCAAGGCCGCGAAGACCTCGTCGCCTCTCTGCCGCCAATCTCCAGGATTAATCCCGGCTCGCAGTTTCACCTTTACTTCTGAGACTTCTACCTCGTCGATTCTATCGCCAATATTTTGAAGATGATTGGCGAATTGCGTTTTCATGCGTTGCCATACTTTCTGAATGGAGCACGACCGACTAGCGATTTCCGCAATGGCATCTTCTTTGGTGAGGGCACCCTCTAGATCAACAAAGATCGTCTCAAAGCACCCCTCGCTCTTTAGACGACGCAGTAATTCCCTAACCAAACTCGTCTTGCCCATCCGCCGTTGTGCAGTTAGCAGCGTATGAACTCCGTCCTGTACTCGCTCGGTGAGTGCTTCGAGCTCGGCATCCCGGTCAAAGAACCGATCCCCATCGACCCAATTCCCTCCAGCCTTCCTGAGCGTCATGGTCACACCTCTCTTTCCAACGATATTGTTGCCAACTATATTGTTGCCAGCAAATTTGCTGGAAAGAGCAAATCTTGTCAAGTCGGGGTCTTCAACAAAAAGCGTAGCGCGGTCAGTACCCGGCGCGGATACTTGCGATGCATGGCCATGACCAGCCAGTAGGCCGCTCTCCCAACCACACCTGCGCATCCATAGAAGGGAGGCTAGGAAATACCTCTCAAAAACTCACAAGTCTGCCGCGCCACCACCAATTCCTCGTCGGTGCGCAGCACGTAAATAGGCACTCGACTCGACTCAGCGTGCAGACGACCCTCGCCTTGCACACTCTCGTTTTTAGCCGCATCCATCTCCACCCCCAGAAATTCCAAGTCGCGCAGAATCTGACCGCGCACGGCAGCCGAGTACTCGCCAATGCCGCCGGTAAAGCTGATCGCGTCCAGCCCGCCCATCTCCACCACAAAAGCCCCCAGCCAGTCGCGCGCCGATGTCGCCAACACGGCTATGGCCAAAGCACAGTGCTCGTCCCCGCTTTCCGCACCCGCTTCAATGTCACGCATATCGCCGTACCCGCAAAGCCCCACGAGGCCGCCCTCGTTAGCGCACTGCGCCAACACCTCGTCCCACGGTCGGCCCTCATTGCGCATCACCAAGTCCAGCGCGTACGGATCCAAGTCGCCGATGCGGTTGTTCTGCGGCAGGCCGCCTTGCGGGCTTAGCCCGTGCGACGCCCCCTGCGAGACTCCGTCCTTTACCGCGCACAGCGACGAGGATCCGCCCAAGTGCATGTTGACGTGTTTAATGTCAACACGGCCTACCAGTTCCGCGACATTTTCGGCGGCATAGCGATGGCTGGCCCCGTGGAAGCCGTAGCGCTGGATGCCGTACTGTTCATACCAAGCATAGGGCACCGCGTACATTTTGCGCCGCTGCGGCATTGCGCCGTGGAACGCCGTCTCAAAGCACCCGACCCGACGCGCCTTGGGAGCCACCCGCGCAAACTGCCGGATCGCCGCCACATAAGCGGGATTGTGCGCCGGAGCCAGCGGATAAAAGTCCTCCATCCGCCCGACGACGTCCTCATCTAGTTCGACTACCCCGGAAATAGCGCGCGCGTGCACAGCCTTAAACCCCACGGCGTCCAACTCCTCCACAGAAGCCAATACCCCACCGTCGGCCAAGCGCGCGAGGGCCTCGTCAATCGCGCTGGCGTGGTCGGGCAAGTCCACGGCCTGCTCAACCTCGTCGGCTTCACCGATCTGAAAGGTGTGCACCGAGCCTTGACCCCCGATCCGATCCATGCCGCCCCGCGCCAAAACCACCTCCTCGGGCATGGAAAAGACCTTGTACTTAAACGAGGTGCTGCCGAGATTGGAAACTAGGATTTTCATCTTATGGCCGCGCCGGGCTGCCGTCGGGCAAGCGCGTCTGCGTCCACCCAATGACCTCGTCTTTACAAGGATACTTAGCCGCCAAGTCCTCGTCGATGTCGATCCCCAACCCCGGTCCGTCGCTCGGATACATGTACCCGTTGCGCACCTCGGGCAGCCCCGGAAACATTTCGTATATGTGCTCTGCGAACCGGCACCACTCCTGTATCCCGAAGTTAGGTGCCCACAGATCCAAGTGCAGGTTGGCCGCGTGTCCCACCGGCGAGGTGTCGCCCGGGCCGTGCCAAGCCGTGCGCACCCCATACATCTGCCCAAAAGCCGCCACATTGCGCGCCGGCGTGATTCCCCCCATCTGGCTGACGTGCATGCGCATGAAGTCAATTAACCGCCCTTCGATGAGCGGCGTCCACTCGTGCGGATGGTTGAACAGCTCGCCCATGGCCTGCGGCGTCGCGCACTGCTGGCGGATGTGGCGGAACCACTCGATATCTTCGGGCGCGAGCGCGTCCTCCAAGAAGAACAGCTTGAACTCCTCCACGTCCTTGGCAAAACCCACCGCCTCAATCGGGTGCAGCCGCTCGTGGATGTCGTGCAACAGTTCCACCTCAAAGCCCAGTTCCGCGCGAATGTGCTCAAACATCCGCAGGTGGTTCAGCATGTACTCTTTGCGGTTGTAATACGCGCCTTCGGGCGCACCCTCGGGCTTGACCAAGGTCGATGCCTTGCCGCCGTAACCGCCCATCTGGCAGCGGATGTAGCGATAGCCTTGCTCTTGGAACTGGAGGATGCTATCGACGACGGCCTCGGGCGTATCGCCGCCCGCGTGGCCGTACACCGCAGCCCCCTCGCGGCACTTGCCGCCCAGTAATTGGTACACCGGCATCCCCGCCCGCTTGCCCTTGATGTCCCACAGCGCCTGATCGACACCAGAGATGGCGTTGTTGAGCACCGGGCCGTTGCGCCAATAGCCGCTGACCATCAACATCTGCCAAGTCTCCTCAATGCGATCCACATCGCGGCCAATGAGGAAGGGCTTGAAATGCTGCTCGATGGCCGTATGCACGGCGTGGAAGCGCTGGGTAAAGGTCGCGCAACCGAGTCCGTACAGACCGTCGTCCGAAGTGATGATCTTGACGATGACCAAGCGGGAGCCGCCCGGTTGGGTGAGGATGGTTTGAACGTCTTTAATGGTAACGGGCATAAAGTCTCCTTGTTAGGGTAAAAATCAGGGAGTATTCTGCACACCGGCCCGCGTTTTTGTCAAGGGGCGTGCCGTCCTTGTCCGGGCGGGCGGCGGCGGTTAGCTTAAGCCCTCCATGCATTGGCTACAAGCACTTATTTTAGGCCTAGTCCAAGGCCTGACCGAATTCCTGCCCATCAGCAGTACCGCTCACCTGCGAGTAGTGCCTCATTTTCTCGGCTGGGCCGATCCAGGCGCGGCGTTTTCCGCGGTGATCCAACTGGGGACGCTCGCGGCTGTATTCGCGTACTTCACAGCCGATGTCAAAAGGCTGGTCATAGCCGCGCTCCAAGGGGTGGTGCACCGCAACTTCAACCACAGCCCAGACTGCCGCATGGCGTGGTCCATTGCCGTGGGCACCATTCCCATTGCCGTGCTCGGCCTCGGGGGACGCGACTTTATCGAGACCGAGGCCCGCCAACTCCCCCTCATCGCCACAAGTTTGATAGTCCTCGCGCTGTTCTTGATACTGGCCGAGCGCGTGGGGCGGCGCGAGCGCACCATGCAGGACCTCGGCTTCTGGTCAATCCAGTTCATCGGCCTGTGCCAAGCCCTCGCCCTGATCCCCGGGTGTTCGCGGTCTGGTTCGACCATCATGGGCGGGCTTTTCGTGGGTCTCCAGCGCGCCGATGCCGCCCGCTTCTCCTTTCTGCTCGGCCTGCCGGCCATTGGCGCCAGCGGCCTCCTGCAGCTATTCGCCCTGCTCGAAGGAGGCCTAGGCGGCGCCGGGCTGCTGAGTTTGGGGCTGGGGATCTTCGCCGCCGCCGTCAGCGGCTACCTGTCCATCGGCTTCTTACTCCGCTTCCTTCAGCGCCACGGCACCTACTCGTTTGCCGCCTATCGCATCCTGCTCGGCGGCCTCATCTTCTACTCACTGTACGGTTAATTCCAACGGAGCTATCCATGTATCCCAACAACCTAAAAGCGCGTTTGCGCAGCGGCGAAATCCTCTTTGGCACCAGCCTGTCAGCTCCCACCCCACACGTGGCTGGGTTGATCATTTCCACCGGCCCCGATTTCATCTGGGCCGACACCGAACACATGCCCTTCGCCACCGAAGCGCTCGACTCAATCTTGGTGCTAATGCGGATGCGCGGCGTCGCGCCCATGGTGCGCGTCGCGTGGAATGACCCCGCGCTGATCAAGAAAGCGTACGACGCGGGCGCAGTGGCCGTGATGGTGCCCCAGGTCGATACGGCTGAAGAAGCCGCCGCCGCGGTCGAGGCCGCGCGCTACGCACCCGAAGGCCGGCGCGGTCTCTCGCCCATGTGGACCCAAATCGCGGGCGCGGACTGGAACGAGGTCATCAAAACCGCCAACGAGGAGA
>JAPOYQ010000588.1 GCA_026706505.1 Gemmatimonadota bacterium | reverse complement strand
CTTCTGGATCGACCGGCACCAGATTTACTACGACCGCCAGCGCAGCCGCTTCCCCAATTACGACTTGCAGACTTCGGACGGCTCGCTGGCCGCGGACGGCTCGCTGGTATGGACGACGCAGGCCTCGCATCGCAATCGCGCCACGTCTGGCCACTATACCGGAGACGTGTACGACGTGGATACGTTCGCGCCGACGCGGACGCGCTATGCGCGGATTTTGTTCTGGGGAGGCGGTCAGTTCAAGCCGCGCGAAGTGCAGTTCTACGGCGAGGGTTTCCAGCCGGAGGTCGAGTTGGTTTCGCCGCTCATCCGCTTGGGGAGCTCGAAAAACTTGGTTTCGGTTGAGTGGGATGGCGACGCCGACGTGGGGACTTTTATCGAAATTCAGACGCGCACGGGCAGCGAGCTGGTCGAAGAGTACCGCTATTTCAACAGTGGCGGTGCCGAAGTGTCGGCCGAGGCATACGCCGGCTTGGGCTTTTTCAGCAAGGGGCCGGTCGACACGACGGAAGTCCCCGGAGGCGACTGGAGCGCGTGGAGCTTGCCCTACGAGGCGTCGGGCGCGGCGATCACTTCTCCGAGCCCGCGCCAATTTCTGGAGCTCAAGGCCCGCTTGGTCTCGGACGACCCACAGCGTGCGGCCGAGCTGCGCTCCATTCGGCTCAACTTCGTCGAGCCGCTGGCCAACCAGCTTTTGGGCGAGATCGAACCCGGTGTGGTGGGCGCATTGGGCAAGGAGCAGGAACTGTCGCTTTTCATCAAACCAAGGTTCGCTGCTCAAAGCGCGGGGTTTGACGAGGTGCAGATAAGGGCACCGGACAATATGGCTCTGGAGTTCCGCGGCCTGCGGCTGGGGCGCGAGGCCCAATGGGACAGCGCGGAACTGGTGGCCTCAGCAGAAGTAGTGGCGACTGCCCCAGACTCTTTGTGGGTGCGGTTGAGCGAGGTCGTCGCCCCATCCGCAGCCGATCTGATTGAGGTGCAATTCGCCACCGCCCTCTACTTGCCCGGTGCCGTGTTCAAGGCGTCGTTGGGACATTCGGCCCTTGAGGATTCTTGGCAGCGGGTCGATCCAGCGGATGCAACGGAGTTGGCGACCGGGCAAGGGATGCTGTTGGTAGGCCCCGAAGGCGGCCGCCACGTGCTAGGCGACCTGAGCATTGGCAGTGGGGTTGCGACGCCGAATGGGGATGGGATCAACGACGAGTTGGCGTTCTCATTCGCGGTCACCAAGCTGACTGGCACCCAACCGCTCCACGTGCGGATTTACGACCTGGCTGGTCGGCTGGTGCGGCACTGGCAGGAGACGCGGCCCTTAATCAGCGGCGAGTACGCCCTGCGCTGGTCGTGCGAGGATCAATCCGGCGCACTGGTCGCCCCCGGACTGTATCTGCTAGAGGTAGAAGTGGTGCCCAACGACGACTCGCGCGTAGAGCGCACCGCGCGGCACCGCCTCGTTCACGTGGTGTATTGAGGGAGGTTGCGATGTACTGGTTGCCGATCGCGCTGCTGTTGTTAGCGGCACTGCAAGGCACCGCCGAGACGCGAAGCATTGCCATCGGCGGCGCGAGCGGATCGTCTTGGCAAGACGGCGGCGGCCAGATACAGGCGATTTTCCCGACCGGGGCCAGAGCGGTTGAGAGCGGCAACACTCCGGGCGGCGTGATCGATTTCGATCCCGAGGGCCGGTCGGGTTGGATTTTTCCGCAGAACGTGGTCGAGGGCACCAATCTAGCGCTCGGCATACTCGGGCGCGGCGGTTCGGTCACCTCGCCGACGGTCCTCGAAGCGGGCATTGAGTCCCAGCTAGAGACGATGATTGACGGCGACGGCGAAACGGCCTTGGAGCGCAAGAACGTGGCCGTCATTCGCGGCATGGCCATGGACTTCGACCTAGGCGCGCGCTTTGGCGTCAATCGCGTCCAGTTCTTCCCGCGCAATGGCCACCCGGATTTTCCCGCAGACCCGTTCCAAGAGGACTTCATCCGCGGCTACGAGCTGTTTTTCAACGACGGCAGCGAGGAGACGCAGGGCGCGGGCGGTCCGGAATGGCGCTCGTTTCGGTTGAATGCTGCCAACCAAGACGCGCTAGTCGATCTGAGCATTCCCCCGCAATTTGTGCGCTTCATCCGCTTGCAGTCGCGCACCAGCAACGGTTTTGAGATCGCCGAGTTCCGCGTCTTTGGCACGGGCTTCGTGCCCACGGCCGAATACATATCCAATATATTCGACCTCGGCCCAGATTTGGGCTTGTGGGGGACCATTCGCTGGGTGGAGGAAAGCGTCGGCCCGGCTGGTTTCGCCAACGCGCGTGTGCGCACCCGCACCGGCTTGGACGACACTCCTTTGGTCTATACCCGGCGCTTCTTCTTCGAGGGGGTCCAAGTCGAGGTGCCGTGGAAGAAGAATGCCACGGTTGCGACCGAGGACGGCGAGGTCAATCTCGACCAAGCCGACTTAGCGCGCGCGCGTGCGCTCTTTGGTGCGCTGCCGCTGGAGGAGCGCAATGCCATCTCGCTGTCGTCGGATGACTACAAGGGCTTGGGTGCCGAGCGGGGCAATGTGGTTGCCGACCTAGACGCTTGGAGCCCGTGGTCCTCGCCCTACGAATTAGGGACCCAGTTGACCGAGGCAGAGATCGAGGACAGCCAATTGGGCGTGCCGATTGTCTCGCCCGGGCCGAGGCGCTACATCCAGTTCCGCATCGACTTTCTCAGCGAGGACTTGGAGGCGGCCACAGGCATTGGCCCGCTGGCCTTCACCGTGGCCTCGCCGCCGCCGGCTGCGCAGATTCTCGGAGAGATCTTTCCGCGTCAAGTCGATTTGGGCAAGCCGGTGGATTTTGTCTATGCGGTGATGCCCACGTCCATTCGGCCAGACGTAGATACGGGCTTTGACGGTTTTGAGATCGCCACGCCAGTGCGAGTAGAGGTCATTGACTCCATTGAAGTCATCGACGCCGATGGCCAAGTTGAGGCCGTGGACTTTTCAATGGCCGATCTTGCCGCGCTGCCGGTTACTGACGAGACCGGACGCTTTGCCATTGAGTCGGTCGATGCGCGCCGCTTTCGCGTGCGCTTCCCCCTCATTGCCGAAAGCGAGCTGGCGACCGGGCGGACGGCCCAGCTAAAAATTCGCTTTCGCAGCCGCGTGTTGCGCTACGGCACCAAGTTCGCCGGTTTTGCTTTCAATAGCGACGAGGGAGATGTGGGGCAGGAGGTCGTCGCTGGCAACGTGGCCGCGCTAGCTCCCGGCGACGACGATATTGTGGCGGTTGGCACGGAGACGAACCGGGGCCTTTCAGTGGACGTGCCGCTAGCCGGCGGCAGCGCCCTGCTGATCAACGTGCGCGCCGACCCCCGGCCCTTGAGTCCCAACGGCGATGGAATCAACGACGCAACGCACGTGTACTACGATCTGAGCCGTTTGGTCAGCCCATCCCCGGTCGATGTAGAAATCGTCGATTTGGCCGGACGCCGGGTGCGCCAGCTATTTTCCGGCCTCCAGGGCGGCGGCTCGTACGCCATGCCTTGGGACGGCGCGGATGCGAACGGGGCCGCGCTGCCGCCGGGCATTTACTTAGTGCGCGTAACGCTAGCCAGCGATACAGGCGGCGAAAGCGCGGTTAGAGTTGTCGAACTAGTGTACTGATTAGGGAGGGTCTAATGCGAGACCTACGGTGGATACTCGCCGCCTTGCTCATCGCGGCGATAAGTGCCCACGCCCAAGGCCGGCGCTGGGGCGCGGACATCACCTATGAACCGCGAGGGCCGGGCGTGCTCTTCGACGCCTTGGATCCAACGATCAAGCGCTGGTACGTGCCGCAGGAACTGTTTGCCGACTACGGTTGGCAGCAGTGGCAGTACACCAACTACGCGCGCGACGCGTACGAGCGCTACGTCAGCACCACGATTGAAGGCTCTCCGTTTTACGACCTATACGGCAACTACTTGACGCGCGGCTGGCTCATCTACGACTGGACCCAGAACCAGCCCGTGCAATTTGGTTCGTCCATCTTCAAGGATCCGCGCTTTAACAACTGGTTCAACGCGGTCACCATTAGCTCGGACTCGCAGGGGCAGTTCTACTATGCGATCACGGTGGGCGATCGAATCCGCACGACCCTGACCCCGCTCACCTTCTCCAAGCCAGCCTTCAGCGGCGTGCAGATGGACTTTGCCGCGGATAAGTACGAGGGCACCCTGCTCTTTTCGCGGGTGAGCCGCCCGGTCATCGGCAGCACGCCCACCGCCCCCACTGGCATTTCCAATGCCACCAACCTGATGGCTGGCCGCGCCGTAGTGCAGATCGGCGATTTCGTGGCCGTGGGGGCCAATTTAGTCAATGCGCGCAACTCCACCACGGTAGCCGACGCGTTTGAGCGCAACCCCTTCGTCGGCACCCTCGCGGCCAATCAGGGCAGCCTGCCGGTCTCGGGCCTTGCCTTGGTCCTCAGCGACGACTCGCCCGAGGATGGTCGGGGCGGGGCCACCCTGTTTTCGCACGACATCCTCTTGACGAGCGAAGATCCAGAGACAGGGGAGCGCGAACAGTTTAGGCTCCGCGACGTGGTCTCCGATCCGGCGCGATGGCCCGTGGTCTCGGGTGGGGCACCCAAGGAAGGGGCTTTGGCGGCCGACGGCGACGAGAAGATCGTCATCAACTACGACTTCACGGATATCGCCTATACCGGCCCGCGTCCCTCGGAGCTCGTCGCCGTGCAATTCGACTTAGTCTTGGCCAATGACTACAAGGTGCAGGTTTGGTCCGACCGGCAGACGGGCAGCCGCGCGCTGCCAGTCTTGCCGCTGACGGGCCAAGACATTGAGGATCAGTCCCCAGCGTTGTTCGACATCCTCAGCGCCGAGGGCAATGTGCAGGACAATTCCAACCAGCAGCGGGTCGTCTTCGACTATGGGTTGCCATCGTCCCGCTTGATCTACGGCTTCACCGTAGAAGCCACGGATATCAAAGGCGTGGACCTATACGCGGAATTCGACGTCAGCCGCGCGTACAGCCAGTACCCCAACCCGGCGCGTCAAGCAGCCGATCGCTCGCTGGCCACACACGCCCGCGACGCCGAGGCTTGGATGGTCAACGCCTCAAAGATGGCCGCCCCGTTTTACTTTTTCGGCGAGGCGTACAGCATGGATCCGGATTACTCGACGAGCTCGTTTATCGTCGATGACGGCGGGGACATTACCTACGACAATCCGCGCACGTCTCTGTACGAGTTGGTCGACGACAACGACGACCAAGACCGCTCGGCCGATTGGTTCCGCTTCTCGCAGGGCGGCGGCGATGTGGCCGTCTTCCCGGGGTGGGACGAGAACAACGACTTTGTCTCCGACTTCAACCAAAACGACAATCGCATCCTCAACAACCGCATCCCGGATTACGAAGAACCCTTCTTCCGCTATGCGGCCGATCGCCCGGAATTTTTGTTCGGCATCGACCTAAACAACAATGGTTGGATCGACCGCTTTGAAAACGACGATTTGCCCGACTACCCCTACAAAGCTGACCGCCGGGGCTACAACCTGTACGCCGGTATTTTCCTCGACCCGCACACGCGGCTGACGTTGGGCAGGCTGAATGAAAAGAGCCTAGCTTCCGACGGGCGCAACCGCGCCGCGTATGGCCTGCTGACGTACGACCGCGACTTCACGTGGGGCCGGTTGCGGGCCTTTGAGATGCTGCGGCGCGTGGAAGACGATATCGCCGACGACCGGCGCGAGATGACGCCGCACCTCGAAGTTAACTCGCTCGCGCTGGTGCGAGACATTCTACCGGCGCGGGATACGTGGATCAACACGACCTATTTACAGCTCGATTACCAGCCACTCGACAACCTAAATGCGATCAACAAGTTCAAGTACGAGCGCTTTTGGCAGCAGGGCAGCGCATTCAAAAGCCGCGTCAAAGGCCCGGCGCTCAACCAAGGCAGCCACTTGATTGGGTTGATCAACAAAGCGGATTACACCTTCGGCTTGGCTGGCTTCAAGTTGCAGCCCAAGGTCAAGAGCGAGTATCTCAACCAAACGGCGCTCGAAGCGCGCGCTGAGGACCGCAAAGAGTGGGTCGGCACGGGCATCGTGCTGCTGAGCCATCCGCTATTGAGCCAGTCGCTGGTAGAAACGGGCGTTGAATTTTCCCTGTTCCGGGACTTGGTCCTCGACGAGGACGAGCAACTCGCCAACGGCCCGGCCGGGCCTACGGGCGATTTCCGCAACTTGGTGTTGGCCCTGCAATGGTCCAGCGCTGGTTCCTACTTGGGCTACCGGCTGACGACGCAGTTTGGCTTTAGCTATACGCGCTTGTGGGAGGAGCGGGTGATTATTGGCAGCGAAGACTTGGAGCGGACCAATGAAGTCAGCGCCTTTAGCACCAGCTTCATAACCGTGTACGCGGGGCTGGAGTAGCGGCATGAACGCCAGTTTGCGCCGCGTCGGCGCTCTCTGCTGGGTCGCGCTGCTTGGGGCTGCGCCGCTCAGCGCCCAGCGCGAGGATTACGGCAGCCGCTTGGGCCGCATCGAAACGGGCCAGCCGATCTACTATTCGGCCGGCACCGGGCTGCGCATGGAGGCCGTCTATCCCTCGTTGCAGAAGTGGTATCTGCCGCAGGAAATCGCCGGCGAGTACCGCCGCCAGTGGGCCTACACCAACTACGCGCGGGACCCCTATCGGCGCTATCTCGATCCGGGGTTGGAGGGCGGGTACTTCTACGACCTCTACGGGCGCTTCTTGAACAAGGGTTGGTTGATCTACGACTGGCGTCAGGTCCAGCCGACCGGCTCGGGCGGTTCGGGCATTTTGCAGGCCGGCCAATACGGCTCGTGGTTCCGCAACTTGGTCATTGCCGGCGACACCAAGGGCCAGCACTACTTCTCGGTGCTCATCGGCGACGAGATCTTCGCCATGCTGACGCCCATGACCTTTCGCAAGACCGCGTACAACGGGGTCATGTTCAACTACGCGGCCGACCGCCTGACGGCTACCGCGCTGATGTCGCGGATCAACCTGCCGCTGTT
>JAPOYQ010000520.1 GCA_026706505.1 Gemmatimonadota bacterium | reverse complement strand
CTTGGTGATCGTCTGCTGTCCATCCGGGTGGCAGCACTGGTGCCTGTGGGCATAAGTAATTTCCTAGTTTTCGGGGAAGGATTTCTGTCTAGAGGCGCTAGTAGGCGACCGCCACCGTGCGGGTGAGATCACGCGCGTCTAGGCCAGCTCCCTCAGTATTGGCATCGATTTTGAGCAGGACGACGTACACTCCAGGTGCCACGAGATTTCCAGCATGGTCTCTGCCGTCCCATTCGAGTTCATGGGCACCAGTGACCACTGGACGCCGCGCGGAAATGCTTCTCACCCAGCGACCACCTAGATCGTGGATATGGATTTCGACGGCACTGTCCTGACGGATCAACACGACGTCGAATGTAAACCTCACCGCATCGTTTATATCGTCCCCATTGGGCGTGAATACCTGCGGCTCGATCGCTAAGTTGCGGAAAATTTCCTTGCGCCTCGGTACCGCGACCAGCGTTAGATCGTTGTCGGTGACTTGCGCGGCAGCGTCTCCCGCGTCCACGCGCTGCCACCAACCGTCGTCTCCTAGCCGCAGGGCTACCCTCAGCGGTGCACTTACCGTGAAAAGAGACGTGTCGAAATCGAGGCGGAACAGTTCAATATCCGACTTCGACAGTACGGCTGGAAAAGTCAGATGTAGGCTATCCGAGTGATCGCTGCGGACCTCGACATCTGCGATCTCCAGAGAAGCCAAATCGGCGGCCGGCGAAAAATCGCTGCCTTTGCCCCCGTATAGCCCTCGATAGGTCAGACGCATCTGGGGGGGGGCCGCGAGCAAGAGCTGATCGAATCCGCCGGCACTGACGGTATCCGGCCGGATGTATATCGAAAAAGGACGCTGGACGCCGAGACTATCGACCTGTGTAGGGGTAACTTCGCCCAACAGGTGCCGAGCCACTGGCTCGGCAAAATTGAGCCGGACCTCTTTGAGGGTGGCGTGGACTTCTGGATCGTTGGAGAACAACGTGGCGCGAATGCGGACAAATTGGCGCGGCGAGGGCGAGGTGATGGAGCTGCCAGCGGCGTTTGCGTACGGTGCACTAAAGGACTTTTCCCACTCCGGCCCATCGACCCATATGCCTATTTTGTTGCCTCTGTCGCGCCGGTTTTTGCGCGCGTAGTATTCTGCAGCACCTCCTTCGTAGAGTCTTATATTGTCGCCGTGATAGTAGAGCGTATCCGAACTGAAGGTGTCCCCCGTCCGCGTCTGTAGCTCTACCTTGGTGCCGGGAGGCGTATCGGCATCCCATTCGATAGACAGCAAATTTTTGCTATTTCCCAAGGGTATGCGCCCCGACGTCAGCTCTACTTGGGGCTGAAAACCTGCGCCGAAAAGCTGGAACTCACTCAGTGCGGTCAGGATCCGCGCGGCGATGGGTTGGACGTTCCACTGGATCTTGAAAAAACGGCCAACGACGGGATCGAAGTTATTGCCCTCTGTGATCTTGCCGATCAAACCGCCGAGAGTTTCGGTCTGTCGGCGATCTACGGCGATGGACCACTTGAGGCTGCCATCGGGTTCTCTGCTGCCATCCGAGACTTCTAGGGTATAGTTACCAAAAGTGTGGGCGTCGTTATCGATGAATGTATAGGTCATCCTTTGCGCGTCGATCCAGAAAAACGATCCTAGATCTAAAGTCACCGTGCCGATGGGACTCAAATTGAATTTGGGATCTCTGTAGAGGTCGAGAAAATGAGCGGAGTCCACATCGCTATCGAGGAGGATCGCTCCATTGCGGGGATCGGGCGAGTTTATGGTCCCACCCCGTCGCAATATCCCGTGGAAGATATCATCTCCTTCGATCCAGACATTGAGCTCGGCTAAGCGCGGGCGCTCGCGGATATAATAGCGGATGTCGCCGCGCCTTTCCTCTGCGAGGCGGTCGAAATAGACTTGCTTCGACACTTGCAACTGGCTGCCGTCTGGCAGTTTTTTGTAGTAATCAACTGCGCCCGTATCGGCCGGGGCGAGTTGCTCGAATTCCGCTTGCGTGATCTGGCGGCCTCGGTTCAGGTCGCTGCCTCTTATGACGACTTGGACAAAACGTCCGACCAGCGTCGCCATATCTGTTGTCGGACCAGACTCCTCCGCCAAATCCCCAAATTGGATCTGTTCCGCCAGAAACTCATCCTGCTCGCCGCCCAATTCTCTGCGACCCGTGATGCCGCGCAGGTCCACCTCGACGCTGCGTTGGGTCTTATTGGGCTTGAGAGAGATCAGGACGGGGAAAAATTCGGGTGGAGCGTTTCCCGATTGGGCGGCAATGGGTTTGCGCCCGTCCGATACGAGGACATCGTACAACAAGAAGGGGTCGCCCAGATCTTCATCGACGAATTTCAGCTCGATTTTTTTGAGGAAAACCAGACGTCCCAGATCCACCGTAAACCACCAAAGGGCACCGACATCCACATCCGCCGGATCCACACCCGCTGGCAGCGGCGCTGGTTCCCAAAAGGTAGTGGGGTCGCCGTCGAGGACATTGGCTACTCCGGCGGGGTTCGAACCTGCTTCCACGACGGCATCTCGCAGAGAGATCTCAGCGGCCTCCTTGCCCTGCAGGCGCTTGGGAATTTTGAATAGCGTGGGATCGCGCCGTGACGCTTCGATCTGGAAGCGCAGAAAATCGACAATGTCCTCAGTGGCGTCTGTATTGCGATTCCAGCGGCGCGGCCGTACTTCCCCCTGGGGAGCAATCTCAAGAGTGCCTGCGGGAAAGTCCCAATCCTCCCAATGCCTCTGGGCGTTCACAACGACCTGGTTCGGTCGGGTGCGAAACTCGTTGGTGGTCTGGGCGCGGACCGAAGTCCAGCCGCTGAGGAGGCAAAGAGCACTCGCGCCGATTGTAAAAATTCTAGGCGAGATTTTAGGCATAGCAAGCACTCCCGGTGCCAACTCGCACTGCTAATACGCCACTGCTACGGAGCGAAACGCCATGTCCGTAGCGCGGTCTGCGTCGACAGATAGACGGAGGATATAGAGGCCCGGCGGCAGCACCTGACCATCGCCATCGGTGCCGGGCCACGAGAAATGAATCCGGCCGCTGGTTATCTGGGTTTTCTGCAACACTCCGATGCGCGCTCCCGCCAGCCCGTAGAGTTCGAGCTGGGCGATGCCAGCGCCGGCGTTATCGACGTTGATGAGGTCGTACTCGATCAGCAACTCGTCATTGGCCCGATCTCCATTTGGCGTTACCACCCGAGAAGACAGAGCGAAGCGCCCTATGGACTGCTTGCCCGTTTGTTGCAGAGCCACACTGAGCCTGTTGTTATCCACCAGATCGTCGGCATTGCCCGGAGTCACTGGTTGGCGCACTTCGTAGGGCCGTTGGCTGTCCCAGACCGCGCCGGGAAATACCGTGCCAAAACGGAACACCTCGGCCGCGAAGACGACTTCGATCAACTCCCCCGAACGGTCGTCGCCGATGCGGGGAATCCGCACTTCTAGGCCGGTGGCGTCCACCCGCAGGGCCTCCCATTCCACCTCGGTGCCGCTGATGTACACGGATTCGAGCCGCGGCTCGATGGGCGTGCGGATCTCAATAGTGTCGAAACCCGGCTCCCCCAGTTGGACCTCGGGCAATACCTTGTAAATAAACCGCGTCGGCTCGCCGGCGCCGACGACCGCGGGTGCTATTTCGGCCACGACTCCTGCTGCCATGGGCGGTTGCGTAACGGCGAATTGGAGATAGTCGAGCTGGCTGTTTTCCCCTCCTGGTGGCGAGTGGAAATCGGCCTTGAACTGGAGGAACTGACGGGGTTTGAGGCGGCTCATCTCGGCGCGGCCATCCGCAAAGGAAAAAAAAGGTGGCCACAGTTCCCAATTCTGTTCGTCGGGGGTTATGCCCGCCTTCTCTCCCCCTTCCAACCTGGCGTAGGTGGTGCGACTGAGGGGTTGGCCATTGGCAGCGAAACGAGACCTTTCATCCCCTCTAAAGGTAAAACGCCAGTACGTATTGGGATCGGACGTGTCGCCACCGCGGGCAGTTAGGTCGATGCGCCCTGTTGGTGATTGGTTGCCGGACCAGGTCAATTCTCCCAGCACGGCCGGGCCGCCCAAATCGATAACACTCGAAATGTAGCTGGCAAAGGGAGCCGACCCCGTGCCAAAAATCTGGAACTCGGCGATTTCCCATTTGCCCTGAGGAGACTCGAACATGAGGGTTTGCACGGGCTCGGGAGGCAATTGAAAGTCTAGGACCGCGTCTGTGTTCTCTAGGCGCTCGACAACGACATTCCAGTCGACGAAGGCTTTGCCGCGCCAAGTCAACTTGATCTCCCGCTCTCCGTCTTTGAGCGCATCCCCGTCGTTGGTGCCCAACCGGAAGGAGCGCGGGAAAAAGGTGTCGCCCCGCCTAGGAGTGCCAAAAAATCGAACTCGGTCGATGATAAACGCCCCGCCCAAATCGAACTTGAAATATCTGCATTGCGCAATGGGATCGCCCCCGAGGGCATCCATGATGCCGCTTCTCCCCGGGGTACCATTAGCACAGCGCAGACTGCCTCCTATATCCCCTGAAAAGGCCGTGGTTTCGTCGTCGTCAAAGAGGAAATCTAGCTGCGCCTCGTCTTTCCAGCCGTAACCGTCGTTTATCTTGATGGACCCTCCTCGCTCGCGAATCAACGGCGTGAGATTGACCTCTTCGTCCAGAGTCTGAGGCCGAATATGACCCGGTTCTAGGTCGAGCAGGTTGACGCTGCCAAAGGCGTCGTCTTGGAAAGACATCCAAGAGCGCTGCTCGAATCGGAAAGATTCGGGTGGAACGCTGAAATCGGCCGCCTCGGGCGCGGGCAGGTCTTCGCCGCCAATCCGGTAAACCGTCAACGCCCCGCTGTCTTGGTGCTCCCAAAGGGCGAGGCAGAATCCAAAACACAGCAGAGACGCCAGGCGGCCGATTTGGACCAATGGCATTATTCGTTCCTCTTTTTCAGGGGTGCTACACCACATAATATCATAATAACTGATGTTACGCAGCCTTTGTTATGCCGGTGCAAATTCGCATTCGTAGGGGCGACCGGCCGGTCGCCCCTACTCAGTGCAGACCCACCAGGACGGAGGCGAAGAACAGACCCGAGGCTTTCTGCTGGCGTTTGCCGCCGACCCTTTCTAGGGATCTCCGATCGTAGCGCATGCCCACCTCCGTGGTCAATTTGTAGCCCAAATAGGTAGTTGGATTCGTGAGTTGGAGCGCCAGCACTGTGCCGCGAAAATCGCCGCTGAGCTGGCCGACTTGCAGATTTTCTTCCGAGTCTAGGACATCGTAGAAGAACCGCTGTTCCAAACCGCCTTCGATCTTGGTCGTGCGCAATACGCGAAAGTGGATTTGCAAAAAGAGAAGCGCGTCCCAAGTGCGGCGTTTGTCCAATGTCCGGTCGAAGGGGGTCTGGCTGAGGAACTCGCTTTTCGCTTTGGGAGAGATGGTCAAACCCCGCCAAGAATACTGGTATTCCGCCTTGTCGATTAAGCCCAAAAATCCCGAGGACCGGCGACCGTTGCGGCCTTGTGGGTAGATAGCGACGGGTTCGCCGCCGGTGCCCGCCTGACTGCCCCCGTCATCGACGAGTTCGTCCAAGAGGAAATCCACGCCCGTATTGCGCTGACGCCAGGTTTCCCACTTGAACCGGTGAAAGGTACTCCACTGGTTTGGACTGGCGTATTTCCAGTCCACATAGAAGGTGTTGATCCACGTATCTGCGGCCGCTAGGCGATCTGGAACGTGGACATGGCGTCCACTGTCGATTCCCGGATCGCCAAATTCGGGCGTGGATACGATCCACTGCGACAAGGGATCGGGAATATCGTCCTTAGCCAATCGCAACATATCGAAGAGGCGCAGGCGGCCTTTGCCCGGCAGATCCTCGACCACGGTTAGGAGACCATAAGTCGTCAGATTCTCCTCGCCCGTCTCGCGTTTTTCCTGCCGCAGTTGTCCGAGCGTCAGCTTGGTTTGCGGACCGAGGTGGAGGCTACTGTAGGCATTGTAGCCCCAGTGATCTTTTTTGTACGGGTAATCGGGTAAATCGTCGTTCTCGAAGCGATCGACCCAATTGTTGTTGTTCAGATCCATACCAAAGAGAAACTCGGGCCGGTCGGAGTGGTAGCGCAAAAACGGTTCGTCGTAATCGGGCAGCAGATTGCGGCGGATGGGATTGTGGTTCTGGTTGAAATCGGAGATGAAATCTCCGTTTTCGTCATAACCCGGAAAGACTTCTGGGTCGGCGACGCCGGTCTGGTCGATGTTAAAATCGCCTACTTGTGGCGGCACCAGACTACCCTGATTGAGGCGCTTTTGATCGGGTTGGCGATCTTGGTCGTCGTTGTCTTCGACAAAATCGTATAAAAGCTCGGTGGCTTCGGGTGCGTAGTTGGCCACTCCAGATGGGGACACCGGACGAACGCTGGTGGAATAGGAATCGTCCATGCCAAAGCCTTCCAAGAATGCCGACCAAGGGTAGCTTTGCCAAGAGAGATTAGCCAGCCAGCCCAGCGACCTTTTGTCATCTGCAATACCCGCAATTGCGCGGTGATGATTTTTGCGCCGATTCGGGTATTTTCGATAGTTGGAATTGATATTTACTTCCCCGTAGAAATCGAAACCGCTCATATTGCGCCATTCGGCGCTGAGGCCGTACAGCAGATTGGCCGTGGGTAGGCCGTAGTCGAAAACCACTTGGCGGCTGTTGGTTTCATTCTTGATGTTGCCTTCGGCTCTGGTGACCGGCAGGAATTGGGGCACGCCAAAGCGGTTGGTCTGCCGATCCGAGCTCATTTCCACGCGGTAGTCGTTGGCCAATACTAGGCGAAAGCGCACATTTTCGATCGCCTGGATTACATCTTGGGCCTCTGCCAGACTCAGATTCAGTCGCTGTTGCAGCAATAGTCGCAAGGAGCCGTCTTCGCTCTCGCCCTCCGCAGGAGCGAAGACGTAATGCAATACAATGCTCTCAGCCCCGTCGGCCACGAGCAGACCGTTTCGCACCGAACCGCCCTGAATGTGGGTGGCGTCGAAGCCAAAAGAACTGCCGACAATGAGGG
>JAPOYQ010000465.1 GCA_026706505.1 Gemmatimonadota bacterium | reverse complement strand
CATCGCCCACCGCATTTCGACCCTGCGCCACGCCGACCACATCGCCGTACTCGAAGACGGCCGCATCGCCGAGCAGGGTACCCACGACGAACTGATCAACAGCGGCGGCTTCTACGCCGAACTGTACCAGCGCCAGCAGCTCAGCGCCGAACTGGAAACGCTGTGAGCACCGAACTCAACAAAGAAGAAGAAATCCAGGAACGCGCCTTCAACTTGGGGCTGACGCTGCAACTGTTGGGGTATCTCAAGCCCCACCGCGGGTACGTAATCCTCGCCTTCGGCACCATTGCCCTCGCCGCAGGCTTCGGCCAAGTCGGTCCCTATATCACGCAGGTAGCGGTTGACGACTACATCGCCATCGGCGACTGGGTGGGTTTGCGGTGGATGATCGCGGCCTTCTTTGGCAGCGTTGCCGTGCAGTACGGCGCTCAATACGCCCAGACCTTGGTCACCGGCATGATCGGCCAGCGCGTCATGTACGACATGCGCCGCGATCTCTTCGCCCATCTGCAAAAGCTGCCGCTGCGCTACTTCGATCGCACGCCGCTGGGGCGGGTTATGACCCGCGCCACCAACGACATCGACGCGCTCAACGAATTTTTCAGCGAGGGCGTCGTCTCGGTCTTTATGGACCTGTTCACCCTGCTGGCCATCGTCTGCTTCATGGCCTATATCGACTTCGAGCTCGCCCTGATCTGCTGCACAGTGGTTCCAGTCATCGCCATCTCGACCTTCTACCTACAGGGCCTAGCCATGCGCGCCTATCGCGAGTTGCGCACGCGCTTGGCGCGGCTCAATGCCTATTTGCAAGAGAATATCACCGGTGTGGAGGTGGTGCAGCTCTTCAACCGCCAGCAGCGCAATTTGCGCGACTTCGACGCCGAGCACCTGCCCTATCGCCGCGCCGAAGACCGCGAAATCCACTTCTATGCCCTCTTCTTCCCCTTCACCGAATTACTCGGCACCGTCGGCATGGTGCTAGTGCTGTGGTACGGGGCCTCGGACGTGATCGACGACCGCATTGAGCTGGGGGTGCTGGTGGCCTTTCTCCAGTACATCCGCCGCTTCTTCCGCCCGATCATGGACATCTCCGACCGCTACGCCCTGCTGCAGAGCGCCATGGCCGCGTCCGAGCGCATCTTCGAGCTATTGGCCGTCCCCGGCGAACCCACCGGCGGACCGCAGCGCAATCTGCCCGTGGCCAGCCGCGGAGGACAGATTGAATTCCGCAACGTGTTCTTTAAATACGATCCAGCAGCCGAAGACTGGATTCTCAAGGATGTCTCGTTTGAACTACAGGCCGGACAGAGCATGGCATTGGTCGGGGCCACCGGCTCGGGCAAGACCACTATCGTCAGCCTCCTCTGCCGCTTCTACGACATCCAGCGCGGAGAAATCCTCGTCGATGGCCGCGACGTGCGCCAATGGCACACCGCGGAATTGCGCCGCCGCATCAGCATCGTCCAGCAGGAGGTCTTCTTATTTTCTGGGAATATCAGCGGCAACATCCGCCTCGGGGAGGACGCCATCGACGACGCCCAAGTCGAGCGCGCGGCCCGCTACGTCAACGCCGCGCCCTTCATCGAACGCCTCCCCCAAGGCTACGCCCACGCCGTAGCCGAAGGCGGCTCGACCCTATCGGCCGGCCAGCGCCAATTGTTGGCCTTTGCCCGAGCCTTAGCCTTCGACCCGAAAATCCTCGTCCTCGACGAGGCCACCTCCAGCATCGACACCGAGACCGAACAACTCATCCAAGACGCCATTGCCAAGCTGATGAGCGAGCGTACCTCCATCGTCATCGCCCACCGCCTCTCGACCATCCGCAGTGCCGACCAGATCTTGGTGATGCACCGAGGCGAGGTGCGCGAGCGAGGCCGCCACGAAGAACTATTGCTCCAAGACGGCATCTACGCGCGCCTCTACCGCCTCAACTACGACCGGTCTTAGGCCGCCTCTTCCTCCTGTGGGGCCTTCTTTTCGAACCGCGCCGTCACCCCGTTCACAGCCTTCACCACTTGGTCGCGCGTTTCTTCGGCTTGGTCCTTGATCAAGCGCCGGGTGTCCTCGCCCTTGTTCGGGGCCAGTAACACACCCACGGCTGCGCCGACCGCGACGCCAGCCACAAAACCTGCCAAGAGACACGTCATGCCGTCGGTCGAATGGTTGTTCCGGGGATAGATTTTTTCGTAGAACATAACAAAGCTCCTTTAGCTTATGGATGTGATTGCTATCTATTAAAGAAAATAAAGTGGGTTGAATAAAACCAATGCTATTTTTATACTCTAAGGCTAAATCCTTCCCTCTTCCCCCCGCCAACGCTGAGAGGACTTCCATGGCCCAAGTCCTGAGCACCCCTTCCCACAGCCTCAAAGAATTTCGCATTCTGCCCGGGTACACGCCCACCGACGGCAACGCACCCAACGCATCGCTGAAAACCCGGCTCTGCCGCAAGGGGGACGACTTTCTCTATCTGCACGTGCCCTTTCTCAGCGCCGCCATGCAGGCCGTAACCGGCGGCGAGATGGCCATTGCCTTGGCCCAGCTAGGCGGCATTGGCATCCTGCCCGTCAGCCAGCCTATTGACGAGCAGTGCGCCAAGGTCGGCCAAGTCAAGCGCTTCAAGGCCGGTTTTCAGACCGATATTCTCACCTTATCTCCCGAGCAGCCCATCGCCGAGGTCGTCGAGATCATCCACCGCACCGGCTACACGACCTTCCCGGTCACCACCAGCGGCCAGTTCCACGACCAACTCCTCGGCATCCTCACCGACAAGGACTTCGACGAGCGCCGCGATCTCGACTGCCAAGTCGCCTCCCGCATGAAAACCGACGTGCAGGCCGGCCGCGAAATAAGCGACCTCAAGGCCGCCAACGAGCTAATGATCCGCTACGGTCGCGGCTTCCTGCCCATTCTGTCCAAAGGGGGAGTGCTACAAGCAGTGGTCTTCAAAAAGGACCTCGACAAGCACCTGCGGCATCCCAACGAATCCATCGACGAACAGAAGCGCCTGCTCGTCGGCGCGGCCGTCTCCACCCACCCGGAGGACCGCGAGCGGGCCGAAGCCCTCATTGCGCAAGAAGTGGACGTGCTGGTCATCGACGCCTCCGACGGCCACACCGAGTACCAGCGGCAGATGATCCAATTCCTCAAGGAGCGCACCGACGCCCCAGTCATCGGCGGCAACGTCGTCACGGCCGAGGGGTTTCGCTTCTTGGCCGAGACCGGTGCCGACGCCATCAAAGTCGGCATGGGAATCGCCTCGGGCTGCATTACTCAGGAAGTCAAGGCCACGGGCCGCGGCCAAGGCACGGCCTTGATGGAAATCAACGCGGCGCGCAACCAGTGGCAGCAGGATTGCAACGCGTACTTGCCCATCATCGCCGACGGAGGCATTTCAGGCCCGTCCGAGATCGCCGTGGCCATGGCCTTGGGCGCCAACGCCGTGATGATGGGGAGCTTCTTCGCTGGCTACACCGAAAGTCAAGGCAACCTCGTGCGCACCGCGGCCGGCGACATCGTCAAAGAGTACTGGATGGAAGGTTCGCTGCGCGCCCACAACATGCGGCGCTATGCACAGACGCGAGAGAACTTCTTCGAGGAGGGCATCGCCGGCTACGTGCCCCACATCGGCTCGATTCACGACAAATTGCCGATCCGCATCCAGATGCTGCGCGCCACCCTCGCCACGGCCGGTTGCCGCACCATCGACGAGTTGCACGAAAAGGCCGTGCTCGAAATGCAGTCGTCCACCGCGCTGATGGACAGCCAGATCCACGACATCGTCCCCACTCCGACCGACCAGCAGGTCCTCTAAGGCTATGCGCGTACTCATTACCAACGCCGCAACCTCGCTCGGCCAAGCCCTAGCTGATAGCCTCGGCGACGCACACCAAGTGCGCTTGACCGACTTTGAGCCTAGATTCGGGATTCAGAGTAATCTGGGGCACGACTCAGAAACCGACGAGCTCGTCAAAGACATCGACATCATCATCCATCTCGCATACGAGCCGCGCGACGGCGACGGCGAAAACACTTGGCTGGACCGCAATACGCGCGGCACGTACAATCTTCTCTTGGCCGCGGCCGCCGCGGAGGTCGAACACGCCATTCTCGTGAGCACGCTCGACCTTTTCGCCTCGTACGAAGAAGACCTCACCGTTGACGAGACTTGGAAGCCGCTGCCCTCCTGCGCGCCGGCCGTTCTCGGTGCTCACCTAGCCGAGTTTACCGCCCGCGAATTTGCCCACAGCCACGAACTCCACATCACCATTGCCCGCCTTGGCCACCTCGTCCGCGCCGAAGAGGTCGCCGACCAGCCCTACGATTCCATGTGGCTCGACGAGCGCGACGCCGCCCAAGCCGTGGCCCAGATTGTGCAAAAGGGGCCAGTCGGCCAGTACAACGCCATCCACATCCAGTCCGCTGCGGCACGCGCCCGCTTTTCCGTCGAGCGCGCCAAGAGCCACCTAACGTTCGATCCCCAATACAACTTTGAGGCCAACCCATGAAAGTTTTGCTCCTCGGTGGCAATGGCTTTCTCGGCCCGCATGTGGTTAAGCAACTCCAGGACACCTACGAGCTGCGCATCACCGACATCGTACCCATCGACAGCCCGCACGAAACCATGCAGGTCGATGTCTCCGACCTCGATCAAGTGCGCCGCGCCACCGAAGGCACCGATGTAACCATCAACTGCTCAGTACTGCGCCACGACCGCAAGATCGCCTTTGACGTCAGTACCACTGGCACGTACAACGGCATTCGCGCCGCCGTCGAGAACGGCCACACTCGCTTCGTCAACACCGGACCCCACTTCACCCAAGCCGGCCCCTCGTACGAGCATTACGATTTCGACATCAACGAAGAAGTCCCCCTGCATTCAGGCGTCGGCCTCTACGCGCACACCAAATCGCTCGGCCAAGAGATTTGCCGCGTCTTCGCCGCCAACCATCCCATCCACGTGCTCACTACCCTCTTTTTGAGCTTTCGCGACGCCGAGCCGTCCGCCGAGCAACTCGGCAGCGGCACCAATCCCTTTTCCGTCACTTTTCCCGACGCCGCCCGCGCCCTGCAAAAGTGCCTAGAGGTGGACTTGGCGTCCCTGCCCTCGCGCTGCGAGATCTTCCACATCACCACGGACACGCCCCACGGCCGCTACAGCAACGCCAAAGCCCGACGCCTGCTGGGCTGGGTGCCGCAAGACCTGTTAGAGGGCTACTGGCGCAAGCCGCAAGGCTAGCCTATGCCCACGGCCTGCGCACAGGTATTCGACGGCCTAGACCATCCGCTACGCTGCGAAAGCCTGCCACTACCCGATTCCCTCGCGCCGGGTGAAGTGCTCGTCGAGATCGGCCTTGCCACGATCTGCGGCTCCGACCTCCATACGCTGTCCGGCCTGCGCACGGAGCCTACGCCCCTGATCCTCGGCCACGAGGCCGTCGGCCGCGTCGTCGCCTCGCAGCGTCCTACCTCGGCACTAGGCGACCGCGTAAGCTGGACTATCGCCGACAGTTGCGGTACCTGTGTGGCATGCACCGAACATCGCCTGCCGGAAAAATGCGCCGCGCTCTTCAAATACGGCCACGCCACGCTCACCGACGGCAGCGGACTCAACGGCTGTTACGCCACGCATTTGCTCATTAGACCCGGCACCCACATCGCCAAGGTGGACGACCGCTTGCCCGACTCCGCAGTCGCCCCAGCCAACTGCGCCTTGGCCACTGCGGTCAACGCCATCGCGGTGCTGCCCACCCCCTGCGACAAGGTTCTGGTCCAGGGCGCTGGTCTGCTCGGCCTCTATACGTGCGCCCTGCTCGCCGAGCGCGGCATTGAGCAAATCTACTGCACCGACATCGACGCGGACCGCCTAGCGCTGTCCAGCGAATTCGGCGCTATACCCGTGATTGATCCGTCACCGGAAGGACTCGACGCTGTTTTTGAAGTCGCCGGCAACGCGGACTTGATTCCCTTGGGGGTCTCGGCCCTGCGCCCGGGCGGCAACTACGTCTTCGTCGGCATGGTCCACCCCGACACTCGGCTAGAGTTGACCGGCGAACAGGTCATCCGCAAGTGCCTGACGATCCGCGGCGTCCACAACTACAGCCCTCGCCATCTCGACGAGGCACTCGCCTTTCTCGCCCACACCGCCGACCGCTACCCGTACTCGTCGCTGGTCAGCGACCCCTTTGCCCTCGCTGAGCTAGAGCAAGCCATCGCCTTGGCCGAAACCCGCCAGCACATCCGCGTCGCCGTTGCTCCCAACGCATGATTCAAGTCAATGACCGCGGCTATCGCCCGCGCGACAAAACTATCGTCGGCATCTGCCTCGACGGCTGCTCCCAGGCCTACCTCGACGAAGCTGCCGCCCAGATGCCCAATCTCCGCTCGATCATCGAGCGCGGCGTCCACGGCCAAGTCCACACCGTCATTCCCTCTTTCACCAATCCCAACAACGTCGCCATCATCACGGGTGCGCCGCCGGCCATAAACGGCATTCCCGGCAATTTCTACTACGACCTAGATGCCGCTGAGGAAGTGATGATGAACGACCCTCGCTTCCTGCGCGCTCCGACGATCCTCGCCGCCTTCCATCAAGCTGGCCAACAAGTCGCCGCCATCACCACCAAAGACAAGCTGCGCTTGCTTTTGGCCCACGGCTGGCACGGCATCAATTTCTCCGTCGAAAAAGCGCACGAAGCCGCGCCATCCACCCACGGCATCGGCGACGTCCTCGACCTAGTCGGCCGGGAAAACCCCGGTATCTACGATCCCGAAGCCAGCGTGTACTGCATCGAGGCCGGCGCGCGTCTACTCGAACGCTACGACCTCGACCTGCTCTACCTTTCTACAACCGATTTCGTCCAACACAAGTGGGCACCCGGCGAGCCGGAAGCCAACGCCTTCTACGCGCGCCTCGACCGCTTTATCGGCGCGCTCGACGCCCAAGACATTATCTTGGGCATTACCGCCGATCACGGCATGAACGCCAAAACCAAGGCCGACGGCGCGCCCAAGGTGGAGTTTATCGAGACCCAACTCGTCGCC
>JAPOYQ010000448.1:6334-7125 GCA_026706505.1 Gemmatimonadota bacterium | reverse complement strand
CATCGGCGTCAGCCTGTGTGCGCGCGGAGGTACAGCCAAGGTGCAATCGCTGCAAGCCTGGACGCTGGCCCCGACGAGGATGTGACACCCTCCAATCGAACCGGAATGTCCTAACTCTCCGATGGCGCTGATCCTGCGGAACAAACAGAACTGTCTGAAAAGGCACGAGTCCCTGAAAGGCGTTAATCAATCGCGTGCTAGTTTCAAGCACTTGACTAATTCGTACAGGGTGGCGCAGACGCGGTCGCCGGTCGACGTGTAAAGTCGCCAAGTCGCGTCGCCGTTGTCGTGGATGATCTCGACGCATGTCGGCGCGTCTCCCACCACGCGAAACCCCGCCCGTTCCAGGGCGCGCGCCGTCCACAGGGCATGGAGCCCTTCTCCCACTAAGCCAACTTCCCCTTCCGGCTCTTGCGCCAACTGAAAAGAACCAATGGCCGGGTCGAATTCCACGTCCGCAAACGCCCGCTGAAAAGCCCCGCTCAACACCAAGTCTTCCGGTGCCCCGGTTTGCAACGGACCGTCCTGCGGCAGTAACCAGAGGCAGTCGGCGCAGCGCAGGGCCAAGTCCAAATCGTGCGTAGAAAGCAAGACAGCGCGATCACTATCACCGGCCAAACGCCGCAACAACTGCACGATTTCGACCCGCCGCGGCAAGTCCAAAAAGGCCGTGGGTTCGTCGAGGAGAAGCACCGCTGGTTCCTGCGCCAAGGCGCGGGCAATCATCACCTTCTGCCGTTCGCCATCGCTCAACTCGCCGACGCTGCGCCCTGCCAAGTCCCTAGCCCCCA
>JAPOYQ010000448.1:0-6324 GCA_026706505.1 Gemmatimonadota bacterium | reverse complement strand
TAGCCCCCACCGCGTCAATGGCCCAGCGCACCACCTCTTCGTCCTCATGAGAAAGACGGCCGTCCCAGCCCGTGTACGGGTAGCGGCCCAGCGCCACGAGTGCATAGGCCGACAAGTTGCCCACATCTACTCGCTCGGTCAGGACTAAGCCCAAAAGCCGCGCCCGTTCGCCCTCAGTCAGCCCGTGCAGGTCGCGGTCCTCAAGCAGCACCTCGCCAACCAGCGGCTTTTGCAGACCAGCCAGTGTGCGCATGAGCGTGGATTTGCCAGCGCCATTGGGGCCCAACAAGCAGACCAGTTCCCCTTTGAGCAATTCCACGCCAATGTTCGCGGCCACTTCAACGCGCGGGCGTCGCTTGGGCGCATAGCCAATGCACAGGCCGCTCGTTTGTAAAATAGTCGCAGCCACGGCGTTCAGGCAGCAAAAGCCTGCCGCAGCGTGCGGCGGCGCAAGATGATCCAAGTGACCACGGGCGCGCCGATCAAGGCAGTGACCGCGTTGAGCGGCAGGGTCGCCTCGCTACCGGGCAAACGAGCCACTAAGTCCGCAGTTAGGGCCAAAATGCCGCCCAATAGCACGCTGGCCGGCAGCAGTACGCGGTGATCCGAAGTGTTGAAAAGAGCGCGGCACAAATGCGGCACAGCCACGCCTAAAAATCCAATGGGGCCGCAATAGGCCGTGACTGCGCCAGCCAACAGCGCGGCACTCGCAATGATCCACAGCCGCGCCCGCCGCGCGCCCAAGCCCATGCTGCGCGCATACGTTTCGCCGAGCAGCAGGGCATTGAGCGGCTTAACTAGCAGACCGGCAATCCCTAAACCAGCCAGCACCACCGGCACTAAAAAAGTGAGTTGCCCCCAAGCGACCGCGCCAAAGCTGCCAAAAGTCCACAGGACGTAGGTCTGCACCTGCTCGGGAATGCTGAAGTAGAGCAACACGCTGACCACGGCACTAGTCAGATAGCCGAACATGAGGCCGAGGATGAGCAAGGTCATGGTGTGCTGCACGCGCCGCCCCACGAAAAGCACCAAGCCCAACACCAGCGCCGCCCCAGCCACAGCCGCGGCCACCACACCAACCTGTCCCAAAAGCCCCAGACCAACCAACAACCCGGCCCCAGTGACGCCCGTGCCCAAAACTACCAACGCCACGCCCAGACTAGCTCCAGCGCTGATGCCGAGGATGAAGGGGTCGGCGAGGGGATTGCGGAACAGGGTCTGCATTTGCAAACCGCTGGCGCTCAGGGCCGCACCGGCTAACACCGCAGTGAGCGCACGCGGCAGTCGGATCGCGTAGATGATATGGCTCCAACTCGGCTTTTGGTCGGTTTCACCCCACAGGATGGCGACCACCGCATCGAGGGGAATGGACACCGACCCCACGCCCAAACTAAGCGCAAAAAAACCGAGCAAGGCCGCGGCCATCCCGAAGAAGAGTCCCCAGCGCGGACCCAGCCGAGGCCAAGGAGTGATGGTGGGAGCAGTCTCCACGGCGTCTCAGTCTAGTTTTTTATAGAACTTGAGCGCGTGGTCCGGCAGGAGATCGGGATGCAGTATTTTTATGAAATCGGCCAGCACGATATGGGGTTCGACAAGGCCAGCTTCCCAGTAGTCGTTGCCGCCGTGCGCGTTGAGCCGGGCGTTGGCATTGTACACTCGGCCGCTATCGAACGCAGCGAATGCGGTATAGCGCTCGTCCGCGGCCTGCACCTCGACCAGCGAATGCCATTCGTTGCGCATGGTCAGCCAAACGTCGGCCGCATGGGCCTTTTCGTACACGGCCTCAAAGTCCAAGGGCAAGCTCCCTCCAGAATCGTCATCGGCCCACAGGTACGCGCCACCGGCTGCGGCGACCAATTGCGCTGCATAGCTCTTGCCGCCGGCGACGTGCCAAGTGTCACGCCAGAGAGAGCCGCCGAACACCGTGGGACGCTGGTCTGTCGGCACATCTCGCACCAAAGCCGCGTATTGCTGGTACTGGGCCACGATGTCCGCAAAGCGTTTTTCCGCCAGAGCCTCCGCGTTGAAAAACGCCGCGGTGAATTTGAGCCATTCCGTGCGGCCCAACAGCGACGGCTCGGTGTACTCGGCATTGATGGCTACGGCCACGCCAGCTTGTTGCAGAACCGGGTGAGCATTGTACTGGGATTGAGCCGAGGCCACGGTCATCACCACGTCGGTCTCCAATTCCAGCACTAATTCGAGATTGACGCCGGCACCGTGGCCGATTTGGGCAACTTTGCCAGCCGCAAAGCGCTGGTTGACGCCGGGCGAATTCACCATCTCGATGTCGCTGACTGCGACTATATTTTCGAGGGCGTCGAGCAATTCAAGGTGTGGCAATTGGGTGGTCGATAGAGCCGCGAGACGACGAATGGGCACGGTGATGCGCTGCACGCCGTCGTACCCTTCGGGTGCGGGAGTGCCGCACTGGACTAATAAGTACTGAACAGCTTCTTCGGCACCGGGCCACGAGGTATGCACGGTGACCACTTTGTAATTGTTGAAATACGCAATCGCAAAGCTCTCGGCGTATTGCAGCTCGGCCTTGTCGGGAAAATAGTCTTTCGCCGGATCGTAGGTATCGACACAATCATCCCCATTCGCCGCCGACACGCCGAGGGCCAGCCACGCCCAAAAACACACCTTGCGCATCAAACGCCTCCGCAGAAAATCAACCCTACCAAGATCCACTCACGCATCAGCCGCGCCCTCCCCCGGCTTCCATAACACATCTGCCTCCCCACCGTCGTTGGCAGCCCGCGCCATAGCGAACAGTAAGTCGGAGAGCCGGTTGAGATACTGCAAAACCGGCTGGCCGACCGGCTCTTGCTCCGCAAGCTGCCAAGTGGCACGCTCGGCGCGCCGACACACCGTCCGCGCAAGGTGGAGCCAAGCCGCGGGAAGCCGTCCTCCAGGCAAGATAAAGCTCCGCAAGGGAGCCAAGTCGCGCGTGAGGTCGTCAATTTGCTGCTCTAGGAAAAGGATCTGCTGCGGCTGCACGCGCAGGCGCTCGTCTTCGCCATCCGCCTGCGGGACGCACAAATCGGCCCCCAAGTCGAAGAGATCGTTTTGCACTCGGGCGAGCACATCGTCGTACTCAGCACCACTGGCCCTAGCCAACCCGATCACCGAGTTCAGTTCATCCACACACCCATAAGCGGCGATGCGGGCACTTGTCTTGGGCACTTGCGACATATCGCCCAGTCGCGTCATCCCACCGTCGCCCGTCTTCGTGTAGAGCTTAGATAGAGTAACCATGCTTGTTGCCTTTCATTTTATCAACATCACCTTGCCCACAGCCCGTTGCCTACCAGCGCGCAACTGCACCAGATACGCGCCGTTACCCACTGGCTCACCAGCGGCATTGCGACCGTCCCAGTGGAGCACATGTCGCCCGGCTGCCACCGTACCGGAGGTCAGGGTGCGGACGGTGCGGCCTAAAACGTCGTGGACGGTCAATTCGACCGGAGTGTTGGCTTGCCAGACCGCAAAGGGAATCTGCACTGAGGCGTTGAAGGGATTGGGATAGGCCGCCTCCAAGGTGAACTCCTGCGGTAAGCCATCGGCGGTCTCCTCCACAGCCGTAGAAATAGTCACATCACTCAGAACCACGATGTCTTGCGGCGGCAGACCGGTATCGATGGGGCCGCTCAGGAACGCTCCGGTAGTCGCGTCGTATAATTTGAGCCCAGCGCTAGTCGGATCGGAGAAGGACCCACGGTCAGCGACGATCAATCGATCGCCATCGACAGCCAAGCTGGGGATAAAACCACCGCTGATATTTTCTATGGGCGCGTCCACAGTGCCGCTAGACAACTCAAAGGGCCGGACGCTGTTGGCGAAGTTTTCGTCCGCGACTACGGCATAGCCCCGATTTTGATCGACGAGCACCATGGACGTAATGTCGCCGCCCAAGTCTTCCTCGCTGACAGCCAATCCAAGGCTGCGGTTAGTAGCCGTATCGACGATTTCCACTCCGCCGGACCGGTCGCCAAAATTGACCACTACCCCCACGGCGATCCGCTCTCCGACGACAGCCATGCTGTTGGGATTGGCAGCGCTCAGCGCGATGCCTTGCACCCCCTCGGCGTTCGGGTCCACATCAACCAAGGTGTCCGTCGCCAGATCGACGACGATCAGATAGCTGACGTCAACCGGTCCCCACCCGCCGTTGCGGTCGAGGCGCTGACAGCTCAAGTAGAGCCGGTCGCCCACGCGGACGATTTGCGATACTTCGGGCAGGCCATCCGCGTCGGCGAACGCGCTCAGATCAATCTCGCCCAATTCCGCACCGTCTTGGGGATTGACGATCAGCAGGGATGCCGCGTCGTAGCGCGTCACATACGCCTTGTCGGGTGCGACGATCTCAATGTCGTGCGGATTGGCACCATTGCCCACTGAAAACTGAGTCAGCGGAGTGCGCAAATCCATCGCATCCAGAACTAGGATATTGTCCTGTCCCAAGCGGTTGACGATATAGACGCGGCCGTCGTGGTAGTGCCCTACTGCGTCGGAGTGGATGCCCAATAGATTCACCTCGGCCTCGGCCGCATTTGCGGCCAAAAAAGCCGTGCTGCCAGTAGAAAAATCCGTGGTGATGACGAAGAGATCGCTCTGCGCCGACGACGAGTTCGCCAGCAGCAAGAGAGAGACGGCTAAAATGGAAATGCGATACACGTAAATCCTCCTTAGTTAGTTAGTGGTTAGTGGTAGGCAACGGCCCCTACTGATGCGCAGCATAATGCACGGACAGCCCATACGAGCGGCCCGGCAGCGGGTAGCCCCACAGATCGGCTACTTGATTGTCGGTTAGGTTGCGCAGTTCCCAGGACAAGGCGATGCCTTCGACTAGCGGCACAGTGCCGCCGAGATTGTACAGGGCGCTGACAGGTACGGTCCGCAGATTGGCCCGGTCGAGAAAATGCCGACTTTCACGACTGAATTCGCCGTATAGCTCCGCGTGCCCTAAGTCGAGGGATACGCGCGCATTGAGCCGATGGCGCGGCGCATTGGGCAGGTCGTTGCCCCGTTCAAAAGAGAACGGAGTGCGGTTTTCGGTGCGCTGGTACGCGTAATTGCCGTGGAGCGCCAGCCTTGGCAACAACCGCGCCTGGACCCGCGTTTCCACGCCGCGCAGTAAGGCCCGACCCATATTGTGGGGCCGCGACACCCGCTGTGAGTTTTGTATAAAGCGAATGAGGTCTTCGACGCGATTGCGGTAGTACACGACCTCGGCCAAGGCCAGACCCACTCCATCGGTGGGACCGCGGAATACCAAACCCAAATCCCAGTTGTGCCCTTGTTCACTGACGAGGTTGGTATTGCCAATTACCGCACCCCGGTCGCCGAAGAGTTCAAAGAAATTGGGCGCGCGCTGATAGCGGCCATTGTGGGCCTTGAGGGCCAAGCCTGCACCTAGGTCCAAGGCCGCGCCTATGCGGTAGCCCCACAGGATTTCGCGGTTTTCCCGACTCGGCAACACCGAGCTGGGCGCGAAGTTCTTCCGATCGAAAAAGCGGTCGTCGAGTCCTTCTGCCTGCGTGCCGGCATTGATAGTCAAGCGCTGCCCCACCGGCACCTCCACTTCGGTGCCGACGGCCAACGCCCGGCGGCGACTGCGCAAGAGCCGACTTTGGTCATGCAACAAATCCTCGGGCGCAAAACTCTCATGTCGAGCCGCGACAAAAGCGGTCAGCAGAGACTGGCCGGGCAACAGAGTATTCACTTCGCCGCGCAGGCCCAAGCTCTGGGTGATATTGCGGTCGTGCTGGCGGCCTAAGCCCACTTCGCCGTGCCGATCCTGGTACTCGTCTTTTTCGCGAGAGTGGTGAGCTTTGAGTCGGTACCCAGCGCGGCCGTGCCCCAGCGGACCGAAAAGCGCAGCTTCGGCAATATAACGCCACGTGTCGTAGCGAGTGTGCAGGGACTGGTTGTTGCCAATGCCGGGGATACCTTTGTAGCTCAGATCAAAGGTGTTGTGAATCTGCAAGCGGCTGGCACCTAAACTGCGCCCGATTTTGGCCAAACCGCGCAAACCGCGAAAATCGCTGTTGAGCCGTCGCGCCCAGCCGTCGTCTTGGGCGTTGTACTCAGTGCCATTGTCGTCCCAAAAGCGGAAGTCGTTGCGGCTGGCTTGGTAGTTGACCAATCCCAAGTACTCCCAGCCTTTATAGGGGCCGCTAAGCGAAGCGCCCAACCGGCGGGTGCCGTATGAACCGGAGGCCGTGTGCAAGCGCGTTCGAATTGTGCCACCGAGCGGCTGCGTGCGGATGGGGACCCCGCGGCCGAGACTCATGACTCCAAAGCGCGCCGGCACCGCGC
>JAPOYQ010000751.1 GCA_026706505.1 Gemmatimonadota bacterium | reverse complement strand
GAGTCCCCTCAAGCTATCCAAGCGGTACGATCTATCGGGTTTGGAGTTGTCGGAGGAGACCCAAGCGCAACTCGACTCCCTGTACGAAAGGGATGGCCGCCAGCCCGTGCTGTCGAAAATGGTCGATTTGTCGGCGTTTGGTGTTTCGGAAATCGCCCAAGTGCAACTCGACTCTCTGTACGAAAAGGAGGGCCGATGGCTCAAGCTATCCGAACGGTACGATTTGTCGGCGTTTGGGTTTTCGGAAAGTGCCCAAGCGCAACTCGACTCTCTGTACGAAAAGTCCGATAGGGCTCTCAGCGTTTACCCAAGTGAGGAAGAGAAGCCTAGGGCGGATACGACGGGCGGAGAGTTGGTGTTCCATATGCCTCGCTCAGTACGGTTGCGTTCCCTAGCCAAAGAGCCACCCAAGCTGTCGGCGAAGCTTGATCTATCGGGCTTGGGACTGTCGAAAGTCGCTCTGGCGCAGCTCGACTCGCTGTACGAACATCGTCAGTCGCTCGGACTGTCGGCGAAGCTTGATCTATCGGGCTTGGGGCTATCGGAAGCCGTCCGAGCGCAACTCGACTCGATCTATGCTGCCGAAAGGAGAGAGGGGGCTAGTTATAGATACAATCTGGCCAAAGAAAAGCTAAAAGGGCGAGTACTCTACTGGTTTTTGGCTGGGGAGTTGATCAAAGAGTTCAAGCCCGGCAGCAGTGAAGTCTCTGCGTGGGCCCAGCGCAAGTGGGAAGAGTTCCAACAGATCAACCCGCATCCGGAATACAATGAGGCCGTGCTAGTGGCTCTGGCTGCCGCCCTGAAGCTACAACCCGGACAACCCGCACCCGACTTCACTCTCGATGACCTCGACGGTCAGCCCGTGTCGCTGAGCCAGTTCAAGGGGCAGGTGGTGCTGCTCGACTTCTGGGCGAGTTGGTGCGTGCCGTGTATCGACAATCTGCCCAAGCTCCGCAAAATCAAGGAAAAGACGGTCGACTGGCCGGTCGTCTTCCTCAACATATCGCTAGATGAGGATGAGGACGATTGGCGAAAGGCGGTTGATAAACACGAGGTCGAAGGTGTCCACGTGCGCGCGGACGGCTGGGGTGCGGAAGTAGCCAAAACCTACCAAGTGATGGGCATCCCTACGTATTACTTGGTGGACTCACAAGGGCTGATCGTGGAGCATCCTGGCGTAGGGAATACAGACGAGATTGTAGCGACTATCGAGGAGAGTTTGTGAGAAGCCGCATCCCACTCCTAGTTGCCCTGGCGCTGACCGGCTGCGGCTCGGAGTCGGACAAGCCCAGCGGCCCGGAGCCGCCCATTGTCGATGGCGCGACTACTCTTGCCTTCGCCGATTCGGCGCTGCAGGTGGCGGTGGACGAAGCCGTGGCCGGCACCAGCGGAGTGCTTGTGGCTCTGAGTGCCAGTGGTCGGGGGATTACTGACTTGGGCGGGATTGAGCAACTCACTCAGCTCGAGACATTGGACTTGGCCCACAACGCGATACGGGATCTGTCGCCCCTAGCCGGATTGCGGCAACTGCGCCTGCTCGATCTTGGTAACAACCAGATTGAGGAGGTGTCGCCCTTGAGATCCCTAGAGCAATTACAGGTATTGATCTTGGCACACAATGCCGTGCAGGATCTCGCGGCGATTATGGAGTTGGACAGTCTCCACAGTGTGGAGTTGACCGGCAACCCGCTGAGCGGGGCGGCGGTCGCAGCCCAGATTGCCGCGTTGCGCAACCGCGGGGTGACGGTGGGCTTTGGTACGCCGGATGATGGGGTGGACGAGCCCAGCGGCCCGGAGTCGTCCATTGTTGATGGCTGGGTTACCGGCACCTTTGCCGATTCGGCGCTACAGGTGGCGGTGGACGAAGCCGAGGCCAGCACCAGCGGAGCGCTCGTGGCTCTGAGCGCCAATGGTCGGGGGATTGCTGACTTAAGGGGAATTGAGCAACTCACTCAGCTTGAGGCACTGGACTTGGCCCACAACGCGATACGGGACTTGTCGCCTTTGACCGAATTGCGGCAACTGCGCTTTCTCGACTTGGCACACAATGCCGTGCAGGATCTCGCGGCGATTCTGGAGTTGGACAGCCTGCACAGTGTGGACTTACTTGGCAACCCGCTGAGCGGGGCGACGGCCAAAGCCCAGATTGTCGCGTTGCGCAACCGCGGGGTGACAGTGCGCGTTCTCACGCCAGATGCTGGGGTTGTCACGCCGGATGATAGGGTCGTCTCTTTGGGGGAAAGGCAGATCGTATTCTCTTCAAACCGGCGGACTGAGGCGCACTATTTGAGAGGTCGCGAGGTGTACTCTCTAGACCTTGAGACGGGAGAGGTGGTGAACCTGTCGGCTGAGTTGGCCGCAGTACCGTTCGCCGATGGCTCGCGACCAGACACCACGGAGTTATTCTCCCTAGCGCATCGCATAGCGCGTGAGGGGGAGGAGCCGACCCTGTCGCCTGATAGGACGAGGGTAGCCTTTGTATCGTACCGCGACGGCAACTACGAGATCTACGTGATGGGTGCCGACGGCAGCGCGCCGACGAACATCACGCAGCACGACGCGTGGGATTCGAGTCCCGCGTGGTCGCCCGACGGGCGGCGGATCGCCTTTGTGTCGGACCGCAATGGCGACCGCTACAACGGTGATATCTTTCTCATGAATGCAGATGGCACCGGCGTGGAGCAACTAACCTTCGAGGCGGGAAATGGGGCCGGTCAGTTGGCGTGGTCGCCCGACGGCTCGTCTATTGCCTTTGTCAGCGGCCGGGATGGCCCCTTGGCGATCTTCGCCATTGAACTGGCCAGCGGCGACATACGGCGCATCTCGAACAACGACCTGTCGGTATCGAGCCCTTCCTGGTCGCCCGACGGCGCGTGGATAGCTTACATTGAGTCCCAGGACGAGTTGGACGAGTCCAGTCATGTGTGGGTGATGGCCGCAGACGGCAATGAGGCGCGACAGTTGACCTTTGGCAATTTCTGGGAGCAGAGCCCCACTTGGTCACCCGACGGCACCCATATCGCCTTTGGACGGATAGTGGACATGGAAACGCGCTACGATATCTATATGATCCCGCTAGACGGTGGTCCCGAAGAGCGGGTGACCGATGATCCGTACGATGACATGGACCCGAGTTGGATGCCTTTCTGAGCGGTGAGATGGAGAGAATATTGAATAACGCTTGGGAAAGGAGCGTACGCACAGTGGGCAAAACGGCTGTCTCACTTATAACGCTGGTGCTTGTGATTTTATTGGGACCCCGCTTTGCCGAAGCCGTGGATTTTGCCGACCCCACCTTAGAAGCCGCCATTCGCGCCAAAGTCGATAAGGGAGAAGGCCCGATTGCAGCCGAAGACCTGCTCTCCATTGTCGAACTCGAACTCATTAGCGGCGCGATTGCAGATTTGTCTGGCATCGAAGCGCTGGAAAACTTAGAAGTGCTGGTGCTAGTGGACCATCACTTGGTGGATATTTCGCCCTTGGCCGGTCTAAAAAAGCTGCGGGCACTGGACTTGGCCAATAACCAGATCGTCGATGTAACGCCGCTTTCCTCGCTGTCGGCGCTGATCTTTTTGAGTCTTACTTCTAATAGTGTGAGTGATCTGTCGCCCCTGTCTTCGCTAGACCAATTGCAGGTGTTGCTGTTAGACGAAAATCGCGTCGCGGACATTAGCCCGTTACTTGGTTTGTCGATGTTAGAGCAGGTTTTGCTACGGGGCAATCCCCTGAATGCGGAAGCATATGCCGTTCACATCCCCTCGCTGATAGAGCAAGGGGTAGAAGTCCTTTATAACCTCCCCGAAGACTCGGCCGCGATTTTCGATGAGAGCGGTGTGCGCTTGCCGATCTGGCAGCCTATCGGGCCTATCGTGGAGCCGTGGCAGCCGGGCGTTTATCGCTTGGCAGTTTCGCCGCATGATCCAGAGCTCCTCTATGCCTTGGCCCAAAACGGTTTGTGGCGGTCGCAGGATGGAGGCCGACAATGGAAAAAAATGGGCCTTATGGCGAAGAGCTATGGACACGGCAGTCGCGTCGATGCGTTGCTGGTTGATCGCCTAGCGCCTTCCACGCTCTATGTCGAAGACGGCGTGTCGCATGATCCCGACATACTTAGGAGCGACGATGGCGGGCTTTCTTGGCAATTGATAGAGAACCCTAGTGCCGAACCTTGCGCTGGTGGCAGGGGCACTCTTTTGGCATCCGATCTAGAAAAGCCCGATCGGCTTTATTCGGTTAGCTGCGGTGCGCTTGCGCTATCGGACGATGGTGGGCAGAGTTGGTATGAACCCCAGCACAGCAACGGCGGCCTCGTCCGCGTAGAAGGGTCTTCGCCTTTCTTTTTACAGCATCCGCGCAACGAACAGATCCTCTACGCTGGCTTTTTTCATCGAGGGATCTCCACGTTTCTGGCACGCAGCGACGACGGCGGGGACACTTGGCGGGATCGGAATACCATCGAACTGCCTTTAAGGGCGATGGCGGTCGATCCCGAAAATGAGCAGGCGCTCTTTGCCGTTAGTGCAGATACGCTCCACAACAGTTTGTACAACAGTCTAGACGGCGGCTTAAGCTGGCAGGCGGTTGCCGAGTTGCCGATTGACGCTGCTAGGGGCCTAGTCCTCCATCCCCTAGACGCTACCCGGATGATCGTTTGGGGTAGGTCCGCCACTTGGCAGTCCACCGATGCGGGACAGTCGTGGGAACGGCTGCCAATCGATTTTGTTGCCCAGCTCGAAACTGATCCAGTGCAGGCCGAAACATTGTGGGTCGTCACTGTCAGTGGCACCGACGTAACTCCAGGATCCATACACCACTCGGCGGACTGGGGCCGGACGTGGAGTGCGATAGCGCTGATCGACCAAACCCGGATGGCCGAATCGCTCTTGGTTAGGGATGACGGATCGCTGTGGGTGGGATCGGGACAATGGCAAGATGGATTATTCGAACCGAGCTTGTTGATAAGCCGCGACCAAGGAGCGCGCTGGAATGAGCAGTTACGCGCCGTGGATAACCCCGGCTTGGATACCAGTTTGGGCTTTTCCTCTCCGATTGGCTTCGGCCCCATTGATCGCTTGTTGATTGACGCGAATGATCCGGACTTGGTATGGGCTCATACCCGGTACTGGTTTATGCAAAGTAGGGATGCTGGCGCATCGTGGACTTTGCTTGCGCCTGGGCTGGAAGAACAGCGGGGGATGGGTGCATACACACAAGCTATAGATAGGCAGCCGCATATCATGCAGAAGACAGCAGGGAAGGGCGCGCATTTCTTGGTCGATCCGATGTCGCCTTCTAAAAATTTGTATCGCAGCCGAGACCAAGGCCAGACTTGGCAGTTCATTCAGGAGCGGGTCAGCGCAGCAATGGTACGCGGCACTAGCCTCTATGCGTCTGTAGGCTCCCGACTCTGGCAGAGCGACAATGAAGGCGACGACTGGCAGCAGATTGCCAAACTACACGGGTATGCCTTGGCGGTTCATCCCCGCACACAGGATTTTTACATGGCCAATGATCTCGGACTCTTGCGCTCCAGTGACGGAGGAGTGTCTTGGACCACCTTGCGCGAGCGGGGCAATGAGTCGTGGCTGAGTGTCAAAATCCGCTTTGACCCTGCAAACGACGACGCGATCTACCTGATTACAGGTCGGCAATTGTTGGAAACTACGGACGGAGGGGAAACTTGGGTGTCGATCGGCCGCTCACTAGGTCCAATGCCTTGGTTTAACGAAGTCGCCATTGATCCGCACAACCCTTCTTTGCGCTATGTGGCCACCCCGCACGGGGTCTTCGTCGCCGGCAAAAAAAGCTCTACGGCCATTGTAGAAACACAATTGGTCTTGCCCAAGCATTTTTCACTGGGGCAGAACGCGCCGAATCCCTTCAATAGCAGCACGATTATCCCGTATGAAATAGCGACCGCCGCAGCGGCTGAATTAGCTGTTTACAATGTAGCTGGACAGCGCGTCCGAACCTTTGTTTTGGGCTATCAGAGTCCCGGCGAATATCGCGTCGTCTGGGACGGGCGGGACGATGGCGGCCGCAAGCTCAGTAGTGGCGTGTACCTTTACGCGTTGAAAAGCGGCGCGGAGGCGGCGTGGCGCAAGGCGATATTGGTTAAATAACTAATACCGCAAGTTGATTGACCGGAGTATAGATAGTTCCTACGCTAAAGTATTCACTTCTTTCAGCCTAGGGCAGACGCGCACTCGCAAAATGGTCAAACTCGAATAATGCCTGCCCTATCACCCCGTTCTCTTTCGAGGTAATATGATCGATTATCCGCTCCAGAACGGCCTCGTCCAAGCAGGTGTTCCGGTCGAAGTGGGTCAGGACTCTGGCCATTTCTGGTTTCCGTCCCTACACCAAGTCGGCGACGACGCGCTGGTTTGTGCCTGCATCCGCTCCGCCGATGTCGCGCAGGGGAAGTGGCCAGCCGATCTTTTTGTAAGCCATGACGCCGGTAGTAGCTGGCACCCGGATCAGCACATTGACTCGTACGGCCACACTTCCGTCCGAGATGCGTCGAGCACGTTGATGATGCCGTACGAGCAATGGCCGCAATCGCCGGGAGACCGGCGAAACTGCGTTGCTCCGGGCAATGTTCTGACAATGGTTGATGGTGCGCTCGCGGTCGAACCTCGGGACGTGTGGGTCTGCGATTTTCCGCGCCCGCTCGCCGATTACCACGAAGACGTATTGCGGCTCCAGCACAACGGCAACATCCTGCGCCTCAAGGATGGGAGTCTGTTGACGACGATGTACGGAAAGTTCGACGGGGAAGAAGGCTATAATACGTTCGCCGTAGTCAGCGACGACGGGGGCTTTGCGTGGACGTACCGCAGCACTGTCGCCGGCCCGGATGCCGCGCCCGGCGCGCCCGAAGGCCCCAACGAATCCAACACCCTGCGGCTGGACAACGGCGACCTGCTGTGCGTCTATCGCGTCGGCAGTAGGTGGGACTTCCACAAGAGCATTAGCGCGGATGAAGGCCGGACGTGGTCGCCTTCGGTGCGCATGGAAGGGATGGCTTCGGTGCAACCAAGGCTCGCTCGGTTGGGCAATGGCGCGATAGTGCTGACCGGTGGTCGTCCGGGTCTGTTCTTTTGGCTCTGTGCCGATGGGCAGGGTG
>JAPOYQ010000859.1 GCA_026706505.1 Gemmatimonadota bacterium | reverse complement strand
CCCAAGTCTTCCAGTTTGGCACGGTATTCGCGGCGCGGATTTTCGATAGCGAGCAACCCCACGAGGTGCATCAGGAGGTCACGGCAGGGGATGCCGATCAATTGGTCGATAGCAACACCTTGCGTGTCGGTCTAATAAATATCGACAAAAAGGCGGTCAATGACCTGCGCTTGACCTCGCGGTCATTTACTCCAAATGGAGACGGCGTCAACGATCAGCTAAAAATTCAGTACGAATTGCTCAATCTAGGTGCTGTACCGGTAGCTATTGATCTATACGACCTTTCGGGGCGGCGCATCAGCGAGCTATACCACGGCACCGCGACCAGCGGCCGTTTTGCAGTAACTTGGGACGGTCGCGACGCCCAAGCCAAATTGGTGCCGCCGGGCCTCTATATCCTGCGCCTAGAAGTGGACAGCGACGGGGGGATAAAATCGGAGGAACGAGTAGTTTCGCTGGTTTATTGATCTGAACACTTAGCGAGTGATACGAGATATGGAACGGATTTTGCGGTACATACGTTGGGCGGCCTGGTCGGTGATTTGCTGTACGGCAGCGTACGGTCAGGGGGCGGGTCACCGAGTGACGTCCGACCAAGTAGTGGTCAACAGCGCAGCGCACTGGCGCAATTGGACCTTTCCCAAAGGGGTAGTGGAAATTTCGTCCAGTGGCACCTTGACGCCGCACCAGTTGCACCGCGACATCAACGCGGTACGGGACATTGCCGCTTATCTGCAAGCCCGCCCACCCGATGGCGTAAAAAAGGCTCCTGAAGAAATTACCGTCCTAGACGGCATCCAAGCTGGAACCGCTGGCAATTGGGCGGACGTGGTCAATCTTTTCGACGGCGACCTGGAAACGTACTGGCAGCCCGACCCGCCCACAGGTGAAGACGAACTGGCCAACCAGTGGTGGTTTACCGTCGATCTGGGGCGGCTAGTAATCGCCAAGAGCATTGTGCTGAAATTCGTCGACGAGGCATTGGGCGATCCCTTCCTGCAGTTCGACGTGCTGGTATCCCAGGGCAACAAGCCCACGGGTAGTCGTGGGCCCTCTCTCGAATACACCACCATGTGGCGGACTCTCAAGCCCAACAAGGAACAGCGGCTCTTCGAGATTGACATGAGATTGGAGCGCGAGTTCGAGGGGGTCGGCATTCGCTTCGTGCAGGTGGTGGTAACTGGCAGCAATTTCGGTCGGGGGCGAGAAGTCACTCAGGCCGAATACGATCAACTCGCGGCCGACGAGCGGGGCGAGGTCGATTACTTTAAGCTCCATGCGAACGGACGCGAGACCCTAGTGCCCCAAGAGGTACACCACCAACTTGATTCCGGACAACAAGGCTCGGTGCGCTATTACCGGATCGAGCGTCCACGGCTGGCCGAGTTGGAAGTGTGGGCAGAAGGCGACGAGATCCTCACCGGAGCGTTGGACAGGGGCGGTTTTGGCACGGCTTCCCAGACGGCATCGATCAATAGCTTGATTGACGGGCAGATCGAAAGCAAAGTGCAGTTCATCTACACCTACGGTCGGGGATCGCTCAAATCGCCCGAAGGGCAGGTCCTTTTCGATTTGGGTGCCTTTTACTGGATCGACGCCTTCAGGATGGCCTATGGCGGATCTAGGTTTTCCAATTACCGGCTGGATTTTTCGGACGGCACGCTGGCCGCCGACGGCAGCATCAAGTGGAATACCGCTGTCGATCGCGAGCAGCGCGGCGGCGGTGGGATTTCGGCCTTGGGCTTCGGCTTCTACGAAGGCAACAATTTCGCGCGGCTCAAAGCCCGTTTCTTTCGCTTCGTCTGGAAGCAATTCGAAAGCACCAGTTCTACGGGCAAAGGCGGAGCCACTGGGCAGCCAGCAGAGCTACAGCTATACGGGCGAGGTTTCCTGCCCGAAGTAACGCTGACCTCCGATCTGATCCGTTTGGGAGGCAGCCGCAACCTGCTCTCCGTCGAGTGGGATGCCGACACGCCGCCCGGCGCCAGTGTGCTGATCCAGACCCGTACTGGCAACGAGTTGAGTGAAACCCTGCATTACTTCAAAAAAGACGGCACGGAAGTATCCAAGGAAGACTATGACAAGCTGCTGTCGATCTTCCGCGGCGAAATCGTCGCCGAAGAAACCGCCGGTTCCGACTGGGAGCCGTGGAGCCAGCCGTACGAAGATCCGACCGGTTCGCCGGTGACTTCGCCCAGCCCGCGCGAGTTTCTGACTTTGCGGGCGACCTTGCTGTCAGACGATCCACAGGTCAATCCAACCTTGCGCTCAATTCGGCTCAACTTTAGCAATCCCGTCGCGCAGAGCCTCACCGGTGAGATCTCGCCGTTTCAGGTGGACCAACTGGGTCGGGAACAGATGTTTTCGTTGTATGTGCGTCCAGACTTCGGGCGCCGGGACCCGGGCTTCGACCAGTTGCTGCTGGTGGCACCGTCCGATATGCCCCTGCGCTTCGAGGGACTATATGCCGGGGCCGAAGACGCCTTTGATCCCAGCGCCGACTTGTCCAGTCTGGCCATGGCCGACGTGGAGGTGGTGCAAACGCGCACGGACAGCCTGCAACTGGCCTTTCCATCGGTAGGACCGAGCTCAGGTGTAGAAGTGCTACGGCTCGATTTCGCCACGGCGTTGTTTTCGACGGGCGCGGTGATGCGGGCGCTGTTAAAAAATAGCGACGCGGGCGAGGGCAACTGGCAACGCGTCGATGCTGGCAACGCGCTAGCCAACATCAAGGGCAACACTACGACGCTGGTCGGTGCGGTGCAGAGTACCTCGCTGCTAACAGAGGCGGAAGTGATACCCCGCGCCTTCACGCCCAATGGCGACGGCGTCAACGACCAAGCTCAGTTCACCTTCAAGGTGGTGCGAGTGGGTGACGATAGCCCGGCGGAAGTGGAAATTTTCGATCTGGCAGGCCGCCGGGTGCGCCGGTTGGTGGAGCAGCGAGATTTGAGCACCGGCTCCTATTCCATCGGCTGGGACGGCAGAGACGACGCAGGGGCCTTGGTGCCACCCGGAGTGTATTACGCTCGTTTGCGGATCGACACCGACACCGAGGGTGCTGGCATCGATGGCGAGCAGGTCCTGAAAACCATTGCCGTCGCGTACTGAGGGGATTGATCCAAAATGGACGAGGAACAGCGCTTCGCTTTTGACACGTGGGGTTTTCTCACGGTGGAGGATGCAATCACCCCTGAGCAGGTTGCAGACCTCAAGACCACCGTCGATGCAAAAGGCCCAGAACTCCACTCGCAGCACTCGAACCGCGGCGGCTTCTGGTCGCAGGCTTTCGTCGATTTACTGGACGTCCCGATAATTTCGGAAATCCTAGCAGAGATCTACGGCGGCCAACGTACCGGAGGCCTCCCCCCCTTCCGCATCGACCACATCAACGTCCACACGCACGGCACCTTCAACAAAAATCTCGCCGGGGGCATCATCCACGGCGGCAACGGCCGCTTGCTAAATCCCAATCGGCCGCACGAGCTAGTCACGCATTACTTCGAGCGCGACCCCGCAAGCGGGACGTTCTCCAACGGTCTGGTCACCGTGGCGTACGAACTGGAGGATACCGTTTGTAACGGGGGTGGATTCGGCTGTTTGGCGGGCTCGCACAAGGGACATTATCCCGTCCCGGAAGCGTGGATCGATTTGTCTAAGGGCGTGCATCCAATGGTCACGCGCGTGCCAGCCCGCGCGGGCACCGCCATTATCTTCACCGAGGCCCTTTTTCACGTCACGCTGCCGTGGACGGCACCGAGTACGCGGACCACGCTCTTTTACAAATACACGGAGCGCGAGGAAGCCTATTCGGGCCCAGATAATTTTTTCAGTCCAACGGACGCGGACCAATGGGAAGGGATCGACGAACGCAAACGCGCAATCCTCGCTCCCCCACCCCAGGCATTCGTCGAACGCAAAGCGGAGCTAGCCAAGGCCGCTTCGCAATAATCCGTCGGATCGCACCTCACGCCACCGTCTGAAACCGCTCCCACGCCTCGCCAGCGGCAGCCGCTTGGCGCTCCAGTTCGCTGCGCCAACCCACGACCTCTCCCGCTTTAATGCGCTGGATATCAAACCCCGCGTACCGATCTTCGAGCGTATCCCCTAACTTCTGAGTCTCAGCCCAACGATCCCACGCGGTCTGCATCCAATCGTACGGCAACGCCTCGCGCACCGCGGGATCGAGCTGCCAAGCATTGCGCGCATCCGCCACCGCCGGCTCCCCAGTAAACGGACCCGACCACTTCGACCAGCCGATGGACAAGGTGTTGCGCTCGCGCTCGGGGACGGTGTGCCCGGTGTGGATCGTGACCCCATTGCGGATGAGAGCTTCCCCGGGCTTGAGCCGAATCGACACTTGGCCCGGCAACGGGTCCTTCCTATTCCAACTAGGCGTGTACGGCACCCCTTGGTCTTTCATCGATTGCGGCAAGAGTACATCGTGCTCAAACGGCGTACGCCAGCGTTCGTGACTGCCGGGAATGAGTTCGTGGCACTCGTCGTCAACCAGCGCCAAGAACATGCTCACTCCATTCCGCTCGGTGAGCGACTTAGCATTATTGGCGCGGATTTCTGCCCAGCGGACTTTTTCGACTTCCTCGGAATAATCCTCCGGGCTTTCCCCCCGGTTGTCCCGCTGGGAAAAATAGGGCTTGCCCTCGCCCCACCACGTCACATCGCGATGCCAACTGGGCCCATTCTCGTGGTGCCGGGGATTGCACCACAGCAGCAGACCACTCAGCGACATATCTTCGGGCCCGAGCCCGTCGCACCACGAGGCGACGAAATTGAGGAAATCATCCGAGCCGTGGAACTCGGCAAAGCAAGGCTCCTCAAAGGCGGGATGGACGAGGCCCCGAATCGCCCACGGCTCATTGCCGCCCGCGCGATGCACGTAGCCCTTTGAGCAGTCGATCTTGCTGTAGCCATGCTCGGGCGCGCAGGCCTCGGTGACGCGGCGGCCGGCCTCGCGGAGCACGGGGATCCACGGGTTATCGACAAAATCGGTGATGATGACGAAGCCATGCTCTCGCAAGTGTTCCAACCGCTCGGGCGTGGCCCCAGGAGCGGCGAGTTCGGGCTTGGAGTCGGCAAAATCTGTGGCGCGGTAGGTCTCCTGTGCCGGAGATTGCTCGGTAGTCATTTTGCACCCCTCTTTCGGCGGATGGGAAGGTTGGCCCTATTGTCGGGATTAAGCTACGTTTGACCTCATTAGCTTGTCAATGAATTTTAGTCTCTAGAAGTTTTTTCGCTAATTTAGATATCTCAAACTGACAAATCGCAAAGGCAACGGGATGTACAAAATCGTTTCGCTATTCCTCCTAGTGCTATGCAGTGCGCCGCTCCACAGCGACGAGGTTTTGCACCGGGCTGCCGTGGAAACCATGGTCAAAGCGACGCGCTATTTTCGCGGCCAAGTGGCCACCAACGGCGGTTATCTCTGGCTCTACCAAAGCGATTTTACCCGGCGCGAAGGCGAAGGTATCGCATCGCCGACCACCATCTGGGTCCAGCCCCCCGGCACCCCGTCGGTCGGCATGGCTTTCCTCCAAGCCTACGACGCCACCGGCGACACCCTCTTTCTCAACGGCGCGGTCGAGGCAGCGCAAGCCTTGGTATGGGGACAACTGGCTTCGGGCGGTTGGGATTACCGGATCGACTTTGACCCAGAGGCGAGCAAAAAGTGGCACTACCGGCGCGATGTCGAACAGGGCGACCGCACAACCGGCGAACGCCGCAACCGCACTACCTTGGACGACGACAATACGCAGAGTGCCCTGCGCTTGCTCATGCAGGTCGATCAGCGCCTCGATTTTGCCAATGCGGACGTACACCGCGCCGTCTTCTACGGACTAGAATCCCTGCTCAAAGCCCAATATCCCAACGGCGCTTGGCCCCAGCGCTACAGCGAATGGGCCGATCTCAGCCAATTCCCCGTCCAGCAGGCGCGCTATCCAGAAAGCTGGTCCCGCCAGTATCCCAAACAGCGCTACCTCGCGTACTACACCTTTAACGACAACGCCATCGCCGACGTCATCGAAACCATGATCGAAGCGCACAAAATCTACGGCGACAAGCGCTGGCGACAAGCGGCGGAACGAGGCGGTGACGTCATCATCCTAGCCCAGATGCCCGATCCGCAGCCAGCTTGGGCGCAGCAGTACAACTTGGCGATGGAGCCAGCTTGGGCGCGCAGATTTGAACCGCCCGCCATCACCGGCGGCGAGAGTTTTGGCGTGATGCAAATCCTGTTGGAACTCTATCTCGCATACGGCGAGCCGCGCTTTCTCGAACCTATTCCCCGCGCTTTGGCCTGGGCTAAAGCCGCGCAATTGCCCGATGGACGCATGGCCCGGTTCTACGAATTGCAGACCAACCGGCCTCTCTACTTTACCAAAGAATACGAGCTCACCTACAGCGATGCAGACCTGCCGACGCACTATGCCTTTAAAGTGGGCAACCGCACGGACCGCATTGAAAGCCTGTACCAGCGCATCCTCGACGAAGGCCGCGAAACCATCCTCGACGAACGCGCCCAAGTGCGCCCAGTCGCTGCGGAACGAATCCAAGCCATTATCGACGCCCTCGACGCAGAGGGCCGCTGGTTAGAAGAAGGTCGTCTGCGAAACCCCGCAGACCGCAATGCACCCATCGTCGCCGAGGTCATATCCTGCCGCACCTTCAACCGCAATCTCATCCTGCTATCTCAATATGTAGCCAGTCAGAATCAGCCGTGATGCATGCTGGCATCAGCTTTTACAAGACGGTGAAGCGGCGGATATGGTGGATTTGTCTGTTGGACTTTTAGGTAACTACACAACGTCGTCTGTCATTAAAAGCTATCCTCATTAAAGACCATATATAGCCTTTTATTCAATTTGGGCTATATATGGTCTTTTTCCCGAACAAAAACATCCAAAAATAAGGTCCTCATATTGTAATATTTTATTGACATTTTCTTTCTATGAAAATTATATATGAGTATCCATGAGTATCCATGATCAAGTAGGCTGAGTACGTTAGGGTCGTTACCTACGGAACATCCTCATTAGACGACGCTTATCCCGAACTCACGTTACCTCTATATCATTCACGTCCTCAATAGACGCGGAGGCCATTATGAAATGTTTG
>JAPOYQ010000597.1 GCA_026706505.1 Gemmatimonadota bacterium | reverse complement strand
CATCTTTTGGGGCCTCTTTACCTGGAATGACTTTCCCCACGCATTCATCCTCATGGGCACCAACAAGGGCGAGCTGGCCTTTGTGCAGCTATGGCGCTTTCTCTCGGACAAGTACGTCAAGAACTGGAACTACATCTTCGCCGGCGTCGTGGTCTTGTCGCTGCCCGTCACTATGCTCTATCTTGCCATGCAGCGCCGCTTCGTCAAAGGACTGACCGCTGGTTCCATTCGCTGAGGACTCCACTCCATGCCTCTTGCCAAATTCGCAACCTTTACCCTCGCCGCTCTCCTCGCCTTCGGAGCTTGCTCCAGCGAGGAAGACGCCCACGTCGTGCGCGTCACCCGCAATATCGGCGGCCGACCCGGCTTTCAAGTCCACTGGGACCTCTGGAAGGCCACCTTCGAACGCCAGAACCCCGGCTGGACGCTGGAGCTGATCGACTTGGGCAATGAAGACGCTGGCGCGTACTACCGCCGCGCCATTGCCACCGGCGACTTGCCCCACGTGGTAATGACCCTCGACTACACCAAATTCTTGGCCAATGGCAACCACCTGCTCCCCATTCCCCGCGCGCTCTACGACCGGGTGGGGCAAAACTTGCCGCCGTTGCACAACGGCCAGTACTACACGGCCCAAGTCGGCCGCCAGATCACCGGTATCGCCGTCAACAAGCGCATTTGGGCTGAGGCCGGCATTACCGAGCCGCCGCCGACTTGGGACGCCTTTATCGCTGCCTTGCACGAGATAAAAGCCGCTGGGTACAAACCCCTCGTCTATGGGGGCCGCGAGTGGTCAGCTGCGGTGCCCCTCTCCTACGCGATCCAGACCAATCTCTACGATCCGACCCGCCCAGCCGACGAGCCTTCCTGGACGGTGCGCCGCGACCGCGGCGAAATCACCTTTGCCACCGACCCGCTGATGCGCCCCATCATGGCAAACATGATCGCGCTCCTCGACAACTTCGTCGAGAAAGGCTCGCTGAGCGACGGGTACAACGAGGAGCAGCGCGACTTCTTCAACGAGCACGCCGCCACTTGGATGATGGGCTGCTGGATGAGCGGCGACGTCGAGCCGCTGCAGGTCGACTTTGAAATCGAGTACTGGCCCATTCCCTCCATGACCGGCCACCAGCCCCTCTTCATCAACACCTCCAACCAGCAGCGAGGCTGGTCTATGACCTCCAGCGCCCAAGGCATGTACTACGACAAAGCCCTCGCCGTGCTCGAGGCCTACTACTACCCAGCGGTCTACCAGGCGTATCTCAACGCCGAGGGCATGCTGCTCAACGCCGCCCAAGTCGAAGGGGTCGATGGTCCTAAAAGCACCTGGGGACCGACCCAGCGCCTCTTCGAGCGCATGCGCACCAATCTCGACTACTGGGGCTGGACGCCCGGCTACTACATCTCGATTGAGGACTACCCCCCCACCGGCTTCATCCTTACCTTGGCCCGCGTCATGCAGGAGATCCAAGCCGGCAACCGCGACATTGACGCACTGCTCAAAATGCTCGACGACGACTGGGAGGCCGGGCGCAAGGGAAGCAAGTGATGCGCTCCGCCCTCGAATGGACGCTGGCCATGGCGCTGTGCGTCGGCCACAACTTCATCGGGGTACGCAGCTACATCCTGCTCGACCACTACTCGGGCTACGCCGATCACTTCAACACCGTCGGCGTCATCTTCGCCCTGTTCTGGGTCGCGCTTACCGCCTTGCTGCTCTCACTGATTCGTCCCTTCCTGCGGCTGCCAGCTTCGACTTTTGCCCTCATCTACGCCGCGCTAATGGTGGCCACAGTCATGCCGACTATGGGCTTTGGCGGCTATTTTATCCCCCTGCTCGCCGGCGTCTTCTACTACGCCACCCCGGAAAACAACTGGCGCGAACTCCTCTGGGACCACATCCCCGACTGGGCCGCCCCGCGCGACCTAGAGATGATCCGCAACCTCTTCGAGGGTGCCCCAGAAGGTGCGCCGCTGCCGTGGGACGCTTGGCTCGGCCCTTCTATCTTCTGGGGCCTGTTCATGGTCGCCTTCTTCTTAGTCAGCTTCGCGCTCATCGCCCTGCTACACCACCAGTGGGCCAGCGGCGAGCGCTTGGTCTATCCCTTGGCCGTAGTGCCGACGGCCATGGTCGAGAGCGTGGAAAACCCGGCCAAAAGCCTCTTCAAGAATCCGCTGTTCTGGGTCGGTTTTTTCATCGCCTGGATCATCCCAACCGTCAACATGCTCGACCAAGTGTTCGACTTTGAGACCATCAATAACTTCGGCATCCCCTCCACGCGCATCTTTTTGCGCCGCATCGGCATCTCCTATGGAATCAACGTCAACTTCCTCGTCGTCGGCTTGAGCTACCTGCTCAACCTCAATGTGCTCTTGAGCGTCTGGCTCTTTCACATCCTCATCTATCTCGAACACGGCCTGTTGGGCTTTCTCGGCGTTGTCGTCAATCTCCCTGCCCAGCCACACCAGCAGGTCTCAGTGCTGATGTCGCACCAGCAGATGGGGGCACTCATCTTCCTGATCGTCTCGTCGCTGTGGATGTCGCGCGACTTCCTCAAAGACCAATGGCGCGCTATCGCCAGCGGCACCAGAGGTCCGAACACCCACCTGCCCTCGCCGCGCACCTCAGCGCTGATGGGAGTCGTCGGCTTGGTCTACATGGCGTACTTTCTCTACGCCACCGGCCTTTCTCTCGTCTGGAGTTTGGCCTTTCTGCTGGTCGCGCTGTTGGTCTTTTTAGGCACTGCGCGCTTGCTGGTGCAAACCGGCTTGGGGCGGCTGCGCGCGCCCCACTCCATCCCGCCGCTTTTTACCAACATCTTCGGCACGGCCTATTTCGGCGATAAGGGTCTCACCGCTATGGGACTCAACATGGTCTGGGCCGCGGACGTGCAATTGTTCTTCATGGGCACGATGGCCCACGCCTTCAAGGTCTGTGAGGAGGTCAAGGAAAAGATCAGCGCCCGCAATCTTCTGTTCTTCCTCGCCTCCGCCCTCGTCGTCAGCGCAATCACCACCATCGTGGTCTATATCTGGCTGGGCTATCAGCACGGCATGATGCACGGCTTCCGCTGGTACTACATCAACTCGCCGCTGAGCAAGTGGGGCTGGGTCGCCAAAACAGTCAACAATCCGCACCCGCCCCAACACCTGACCACCCTGTTCACCGGCATCGGAGCAGGACTCGCTGGGTTGCTCTCCTTCGCCCAACACCGCCTAGCTGGCTGGCCACTGCACCCGGTAGGGCTAGCCGTAGCCCTGACCAATACCGTGCGCGGCGACTGGTTTGGAATGTTCCTCGCCTGGCTCGTTAAGTCGATCCTGATCAGCTACGGAGGAGTCATTCTCTACAGGAAAGTACGGCCGCTCTTTTTGGGGTTTATCATGGGAGCCTGCGTCGGTGTAGGCGGGTCGTCTTTGGTCTATTCGTTCTACTACTTCTAACCGCACACCTGCTTGACTCTGCCGATTTCGCCGGTCTCCAAGCGCACCTTAATCCCGTGCGGGTGCGTCGCCGACTTGGTCAGAATATCCCGCACGACGCCCTCGGTTAGCCGACCCGTGCGCTGGTCTTGCTTCTGCACTATGGCAACGCGTACCCCGGGCTTTATATCGGCCCGTCTCGTTCCGTTCATCCCCGATCCAACCACACTGGACTCAACCACGCCCGGTGTCCATCCTGTTGTCGCAGCCGCAGATAGTAATAGGCCCACGCGCCCTCTGGCGCTGGCAATTCGGCCCCGTCGATTTCCACGTCCCAAGCGTTGGGCTCGTCCTCCCAGACGCACTGTCCGTTTGCAATGATCTCCACTCGCTCAATCGGCGCAGTTCCGTGCAGACTGGCGGAAAAATGCACCCGCTCGCCTTCCGCCAGTGTACCCTCCGCGCCCGAGCGTATGCCGTTGACCGCATAGTCGCAGACAATCGGCACGCCTGAAGTCGCGTAGGTCCAGCGCTCGTCCATTGCCTGCCACACGGCCTCGCGGGTCAACTCCGTCGCCCGGAAACAGGTCATACCCACGTAGCCACCCGGATTCTGCGTCGGGTGTCCCTGATGGTTATCAGTCCCGGCCACAAATCCCAAGCGCCAACCTTGGGCGAAGGCATCCTGCACCGAAGCACCCAATTTCCCCATGCGAACACCCCAATAGTCGTCGAGCGCGTCGGCTTCAAAATTGCCCCGGCCCTGGACGATTTCCACCAACCTGGCCCGCTTGTTGGGAAACTCCCAGTGGTATTGAGACCAGTAAAACGTCTTGCCCATGACCTCGCGGTGCTTGCCGTACTCGATGGGCTGTCCGCAGTTGGGATGATGCGGCACCATGACCACGTCATCGTCCCAAGCCACTTCCGAGGGGCAAAGCTCCGGTTTCCAGTGCCAAGTGCCACCATCGACCTCTGGCGTGCGCAGATAGAGATTGGCGTGCCCGTACGCATTGGAGCTTTCCCACGCGGGGATCGTCACAAAGCGGCCCGGCTCGTAAAACTCCTCATTGACCGCCAAGCACTCGGCCCATCCGGGGCCAATCGGCGCGTGGTCGGTCATCGCGATCACGTCGAGGTTGAGAAAGTCGCGGGCATAGGCGTACGCCGCGCGCGGCTCCCGGTCGCCATCTACCGAAAGCCGCGTGTGGAAGTGGATGCCGCCGAAGTAGTGTCCGCGCTCGTCGACTGCCTGCGTCGGACCGCTCTGCGCTTCTAAACCGCGTTCCACATCGCGCGCGGTGATACGGACTGGACCGTCGGCCTGCACTTCAATGCCCTCAACCACACCCCTCCCGTCTGCACCAATTTCCACTTCGGGGGGCAACCCGGCGACCGCGCCGTCGACCTGCACAGCCACCGTCCCCCGATAGCTAGGTATTGGGTTGAGATGATCATCCGTCGCGAAAACTACGACCCTGCGCTTTCCCTCCGCACTCGCCGTAGCGGAAATCCTCCCCTCCAGCCGCGTCAAAGGACCAGGGGCATTACTCAGTGGAATTGGATCTCCCACCTTCTCAAAAACCTCAGCTTCAGGTCGCCGTACCCGCACTTGCAGGGCACCACTTATATCCGCGTGCGGCGACGGCACCACGCCCAAGGGAAAGACCAGCCGCGTTCCCGCGCTTAGCGATTTGGTAACTTGGATGGTACACAGGTAGAGCTCATTGAGCGGTCGTCCCACCAATCCACCACCAGCCGGCCCGTCGCCACCCCGCGTCATATCGGTCCAGTCGCGCGCCAACCCATGCCCGATCACCACCACGCCCTCACCCCCTTCGACAAAAGGATCCGCAAGCGTCCACTTGCGGGAATAGGAATGGAACGTGCTGATCGAAACCCGCACATCGGCACCAGCTTCCAAGCCCTCCGGACAAGTGACAAATAGCCGCAAGGGCTTGACCTGCTGGTCTGTGGCGACGAATTCCGTCTGCCCTTCGTAGTGTATCTCTAATTGTTCGTACATATTGTCTCCTCAATTAGACAAACTTCTGAGCATGTATCGCGAAGGGTCGAGTGCATTTATTGCTTCCTGAGTCAAAGCGAACGAGAACCTCTCAGGCGTAATTAGCCTCATTCCACGCCCCCACCAAAAACGCCGTGCGATGCTGCCGCGTCGAGATCAGCCAGTGGCATAGGAGTTTCTCGCACTGCTCGACGATCTCTTGGTACGCCTGCTCGCCGTACAAATTGCGGGCCTCGTGCGGATCGGCCTCCAAGTCGTAGAGCTCGCCGCAGTCGCCCCCGAAATCCTCCGGTTGATAGTGTACGTAACGCCACTTGCCCCAGCGCAGTGCCTTGCTGTGCCGATGCTCAGTGACCGCCACCTCACGCACAGGATCGGTCCCGCCCCGCAAAAGCTCGCTGATATCCACCCCGTCCATGCCCTCCATCACCGGCAATCCGCAAAGGTTCATAAACGTCGGGGCCAAATCGACATTTTCCACTAGCGCGTCGCAAACCCTGCCCACCGCCGCAATACCCGGCACCCGCCAGAGCATCGGCACCCGACACACCGCCTCCGAGCATATCCCAGGGGCCTTTTCCTGAATGCCAAAAGCAGTGCTGTACGCGCCGTGGTCGGAATTATAGACTACGATCGTATCTTCAGCCAAGCCGCGTTCGTCAAGGTAGTCCAAAAGGCGGCCAATGCAGTAGTCAACCTGCGTCACGCAGCCCAGATAGCCGCGCCAGATATTGCGCGCCCCCTCCTCCGGCGACCATTCCTCCCCCTCCCAAGCCCGCTGAAACCGCGCGTGCATATCGCGGAAATGCGGCGGACGCCCCGATGGATCTTGGTAATAGGTCTCCGGCAACGCAATGTCGTCTGCGTACATATCCCAAAACTTCCGATCCGGCGTATAGGGCGCGTGCGGTCGCGGCAACGAGACCTGCATACAGAAGGAGTCTCCCTCGCACCCCTCCATAAATTCAATCGCCCGATCCACGCACCAAGTCTCGACATTGTACTCCAACGGCAACTCCGACGGCCGGGCGCGGAACTGGTTCTGGGGCAGGCCAACAGGATGGAGGGCTGGGTAACCAGTGATGCGGAAATTGTCGTTTTGTTCCAACAGACCAGCACCGGCCAAAAACGTTTGATACGGCGACAGACCGCCCGCGTCCGGCATCGGCGTCGAGGTGCCAGACATCCAGTAGTCAACGTGATCCAATAGCCAGTCGCGCGGCTGATTGGGCACGTGCGTCTTGCCGATCACCGCCGTCTTGTACCCGTGCTGCTTAAAATGGCCAAGGAAACTCTGCATCCCCTCCGGACGCGGTCCACCCAGACCGAAGAAGCCGTGGTTGTGACAGTCCTGGCCCGTATACATGCTCATGCGGCTGGGAGTGCATATCGGATTCTGGGTGTACGCCGCAGAAAAGCGCATCCCCTCGCTGGCCAGCCGATCCATGTTGGGCGTTAGCACCTGCGCGTGGCCTTCGCAGCCCATACAGGCCGCTTGGTGCTGATCGGATAGGATGTGCAGTACATTCATTTGATACCTCGTTGGCTCTCTAGTCGTCCTCATCCTCGCCGACGACATTGGGCTATTCCGACCTCGGCTGCTACGGCTCCGAAATCCGAATATCGTCTTCTGTCAATGTCCGTTCCAATGCGCGGTCCCAGTCCATGCTGTCTTTCTCAAGCGTTGTCTG
>JAPOYQ010000305.1:4251-7186 GCA_026706505.1 Gemmatimonadota bacterium | reverse complement strand
TGGCACCGACAGCGTGGCCGAGAGCAATGGCCCCGCCTTGGACATTGACCTTGTCCCAGTCCCAATCCAGCTCCCGGCCCACAGCTAGGCTCTGGGCAGCAAACGCTTCGTTGAGTTCGATCCGATCCACGTCTGCGAGCCGGATACCGGTCTGGGCCAACAGCTTGCGGATCGCTGGGGCCGGGCCGATGCCCATAATGCGGGGATCGACGCCAGCACTGGCTGTGCCCCGGAGATAGGCCAGCGGCTCCAACCCGCGCGCCTTGGCCCCTTCTTCGGTCATCAACAGCAGCGCGGCAGCACCATCGTTGATTCCCGAAGCATTGCCCGCGGTCACGGTCCCATCTTTCTTGAACGCCGGTTTGAGTTGACTTAGCTGCTCGACGGTGGTCCCGGGACGTGGATGCTCATCTGTTGCAAAGACGGTCTCCCCGCCTTTTTGCGCGATGGATATGGGCACAATCTGGCCTGCAAATGCCTGCTGCTCTTGGGCGCTGGCCCACCGCTGTTGACTCCGCGCGGCGAATTGGTCCTGCTCGGCGCGGGTAATCTCGTATTCTGCGGCCAAGTTTTCGGCCGTAACCCCCATATGGCAGTCGTAAAAACAATCCCACAGCCCATCGAGCAGCAGCATGTCCTCAACTTGGCCGTGCCCTAGTCTCTGACCCCATCGCCCCCCGTGCAAGACGTAGGGTGCCTGGCTCATGTTTTCCATGCCCCCTGCCAGCACTACCTCGGCCTCGCTGGCCCGCAGGCTCTGGGCGGCCAGCGCAATCGCCTTCAGCCCCGAGCCGCAGAGCTTGTTGACAGTCATTGACGGCACCTCGTACGGCAGTCCGGCGGCGATGGCCGCCTGCCGCGCCGGATTGGCCCCAGCCCCGCCCTGATACACCATGCCCATCAACACCTCATCTACTTCGCTCGCTTCCACTTGGCACTCCGCGAGGGCAGCGGCGAGCACCTTGCCGCCCAACTCCACCGCTGTCACGTCTTGCAGTGCACCGCCAAAGCGGCCCGTGGCTGTACGCCGGGCACTGACTACAACTGGATCTGCCATGGTTTAACCTCTATTTCGTTGACGCAGCGAATCGCGCTGCCTATTTTTTTAACCTTATAACGTAAGCTCAGAACCGAGTTTACAGAAAGGACGCCGCCGTTATGACCGAACCTACCGAGCGCGTCATCACTCACGCCGAACGCATCGCCAGACTAGAAGGAATTTCCGAACAACTGAGTCAACTCCTTATGGAGCTTCGCCGAGATTTTCGTTGGATGGTCGGCATTCAGGTGACCGGCTTCCTCGTCATCATCGGAATCACGGTTTCTTTGTTTGTGTCTCTGAAAGGAGGAATGGGCTAAAGATATGGGGCTGTAGCTCAGCTGGGAGAGCGCGGGCTTTGCAAGCCTGAGGTCGTCGGTTCGATCCCGATCAGCTCCACCATTTAAGTGTAACAGCGAAGCGGATCTAGAACAAGCACATAGCTTGTGTCTGAGATCCGCTTCTGTTTTTTACCCCTGCCCAACGCTCATCTCAAAGATTCTATATGGAGGACAAGATGCCGCACGACAAATGGAGACTCATCTACGTCAGCGACCCCTCGGGCAATGCCAACTACGATTTTGACCCGGGCATGGCGCGCCCCCTCATAACTTCACACCCCGCCAAGCCAGAGGAACTGCAGCACATAATCGACAACGTCGCCGCCAACAGGCCTGATACCTTTATCCAAGAGGTCTATAACGCCGGCTGGACCTTGTACTTTCGCTCCCCGCGCTTCGAGTACGATGCCCGCCCCCAGCACCGGCGCTTTATTCCCATGATGGACGACGGGATCATGCCGCTACAGGTGATGCTCGACCAAGCCCGCAAGCACGGGCTGAATTTTCTCGCTGGTTTTCGCATGAACGACAGCCACGGCGCACCCGACCAAGGGGGGATGTTTCTCCACAAGAATCCGCAGTGGAAAATTGCGGAGATGCCGCAGGGCGCGGCCTTTGTCCCTGGCAACAGGATGGATTTCACCTTTGCCGAGGTGCGCGATTATCTCTTTTCGGTGATGGCGGAAGTCGTCGATCAGTTCGACGTAGATGGGCTTGAGTTGGTCTTCCGCGAAGGTCTCTACTTTCCGGCACCCCAAGGCGATAGAAGCCTGGCGCGCGAGCGCCAACCGCTTATGACTGAATTGATCCAGCGGGTGCGGGACATGCTGGACCAAGCCGGAAACAGCCGGGGCCGCGACCTGCAGTTGGGGGTCCGCGTCCCAGAGACGTTAGAGGAGTGCCACAACTGCGGTCTCGACGTGCCCACTTGGATAGCGGAAGCGCTCATCGACTACGTCGCTCCCCAAGACGCCATGTATTCGGATTGCAACGCTCCACACCAAGAATTTAGCCAGCTCACCAAGGACACCAAGTGCGAACTCATCCCCGGCCTCCTTCCCTACTGCGCCAATCTCGACCGCACAGGTCCGCCGTTGACGCTCGAAAATTACCGCGCCTTGGCCCACTCGTTTGCCCGCCAAGGTGCCGACGGGGTCTCCATGTACAATTTTCAGATGCACTGGGATGCCTTCTGGAAAGCGAGCCGCGATCCAGGCCCAGAGGCTATGTATCCCTTGGCCCTTAGCTACCTGCGAGAACTGCGGGATCCGGCCAAAATTGCCGCTGGCGCTCGGCACTATCTCTTTCACCCCATGTGGGGCGGCTCTACGGCCTTTGGATCCCCGGGCAAAACCGCGGGTGGAATTGTCAGAGACGCTAAGATCCACCTTGAGCGGACGGAGCAACAACCTTATGGGCAGTATCATTTTCGCCTGTACGAAAACTTCGACGAGATCGTCTTCGCCAAACTGTTCTTCCGCGCTACGGGCTTAGGGCCTTACGACCAGATTGAGGTCGATATCAACGGCACGACCATCCCCGCCGACAAGGTGCG
>JAPOYQ010000305.1:0-4241 GCA_026706505.1 Gemmatimonadota bacterium | reverse complement strand
CACATCTGGCACAGCGACGGCCGGCACCCAAATCAGGGGCGACCGCTCCCCGCGCATACGACCTGTATTATCGATCTGTCGTCGCCACCCATACTCGACGGCGACAATGCCCTCGGCATCCGCTTGCTGTTCTCCGGCCTCCCCGAAGGAGCTGTCGTCATCGACGAAGTGGAAGTAACCGTGCTGCCGCGCTAGTTGTCGCTTTTCAGCTAAGGAGGAATCTTGCCGAGGAGCGATCCCGAGTTCTGGAACCGACGTGTGAGTGCGGCGACCTTATGGACCAACCTGCGCTGGACTCTCGCCCACATCTGGGCGCATGGGAGGATGCCGGCCTTGGGCATCGTCGCCGTTCAAGTACTCCTGGGCATCCAGCCCGCGCTGCTCATCTACATAACCCAGCATCTCATCGACACTGTTGTCGCCTCCGCGGGTGCGGGGGGCGCTGGTTTTGAACAGACTCTGCCGTGGCTTATAGCATTTGGGCTCGTGCTCCTGCTCACAAGCGACGTGCAGTGGCAGATCCGGGACGCGCTCCACCTGCGGCTCGAACAGAACCTCGAACACGCGCTGGGCCGTCGCCTTCTAGCCAAGGCATCCCGGCTGCCACTCGTCTTCTTTGAGGTAAGCGCGTTTTACGACCGCTTGGAACGCGCCAAGAGTCCGGGGCGCACGGTTGATCGATTCTTCTTCGAGGCCATGCACACATTTCAGGCCGGCATCCGAGTCATCTCCATCGCGGCCATGTTCGCCCCAGTCTCTCTGTGGATCTCACTAACTCTTCTAATTGTACTGGTACCGCAGATCCGAATGTCCATCGAACAAAGCCGGCGATTCATGAGCTTCACCTACGGCCAGACCGAGGAAATGCGCCGAGCTGACTACGTCGATCGGATTCTCACCGGGCGGGGCGAACAGAAAGAGATGCGCCTCTTTGCCCTCCATCAGACGCTGAGCCAACGGTGGCGGGCCATGCGCCGGGCATTGCGAGAGCAACTCTGGCGACAACAAAAGCAACTGGTCCGACGAGAGCTTCCCGTCGCCGGCTTGCGCACCGGCGTCTCGGCCGGCGTCGCCGTTGCACTGGCCTATTTTCTCGGCGACCGGCTCCTCACGCCCGGCCGCTTTGTCGCCCTGTTCCGAGGAGTGGACGATATGCTGGGAGCCGGTTCCAGCCTAGGCTACCATTCGATGACACTGCAAAACCAAAACGCCGAAATCAGCTATGTGCGCGAGTTTCTCGACCTGCCCGAGGACGACGGCGCTTGGCTGCAACGACCACCAGCCGACCGCGAACCAACCCGGCCCTTTCCCAAACCGCTGCGCGAGGGGTTTGCCGTCGAAGACATCTGGTTTGCCTATCCCGCTGAGACCGAGAACTCCCGCCCCGTCCTGCGAGGAGTGAGCCTGCGCCTCAAACCCGGAGAACGGGTGGCCCTCGTCGGTGAGAACGGCGCGGGAAAATCGACCCTCGCCAAGCTCCTGTTGGGTCTGTACCAACCAACATCGGGCGAGATCGCGGTGGACGGCATCCGCTACGACGAGATCGACCGGACGAGCTTGACAGGCGCGGTCAGCGCTGCGTTCCAAGACTTCTTCAACTTTGAACTCACGGCCTCCCAGTCAATCGGAATCGGTGCCCTCGGAACCGGCGGTAGCAACCAGGAGAATGACCTGTGGCCGGCGTGGCTGCCACCCGATCCAGCGGTAGTAGAAAACGCGGCGCGGCGAGCCGGAGTCGATGCCATCTCTGCGCGCCTGCCCCAAGGCTACGACACCCCGGTGGGACATGTCCTCGACGGCGGGCAAGGGCTTTCCGGGGGCGAGTGGCAGCGCATGGCCATTGCCCGCGCATTCATCCGCCAGCCCGAGTTGCTGATCCTCGACGAGCCAACCGCAGCTTTAGACCCCATGGCCGAGGCCGAGGTGTACCGGCAGTTCGGCGACCTGCTCGTCGGCCGTACCGCTCTATTGATCAGCCATCGGCTGGGCTCGGCCCGCATGGCCGACCGCATTCTCGTTCTCAAGGGTGGACGCATCGCCGAGGAAGGACATCACGACGACCTAGTGGCAAAGGGCGGCGTGTACGCTGCCATGTGGGAGGAACAAGCCTCGTGGTACCGGTAGCCCTACAGGACGCAAAGGCGACCCGCCCGCCTACCGTGCGCACACTGTTGCGATTTCTATGGTGGATGATCCAGACGGATCCCCGCCACGCCATCGTCTTATTGGTGCTCCAGTTCGCCATCGGTCTGCTGCCGGCCGCGTTGGTGTGGGTCGTGCGGGCACTCTTCGATCGCAGCCTCGAGGTGTACGAGGGCCGCCTGCCCGTGGCGGACATGCTGTTGTGGGTCGCACTGTGGGCCGTGCTGACCTTGGCCAATATAGGAATCCTCATCTGGACCCGTACCCTGCTCCGCGAGCGGCTAAAACAAGAGATGGAGGACCAGCTACTCGCCCAGCTCCAGCGCAAAGCAAGCGTCCTGCGGCTCGAAACCTTCGAGCGCGCCGATTTTCACGACGTGCTGCGCCGGGCACAGGAGGCGGCCACGCCCGGTTTCTTTCTCAACCTCATCGGCGAGATCAACACAATAATCACCGGAATGCTGACGGCCGTCTCCGTCGCCTTGGTCGTCGGGCTGTGGAATCCGCTGCTCCTAGTCGCCATCGCCTTGGTCTCGGTGCCGCCGCCACTGGCGCGGGTGCTCCAAGAGAAGAATACCTTTCTCCTCAAGCGCGAGCAGACCCAGCGCGAGCGTCTGCGGTCTTACTTAGAGCGCATTCTCACCGAGCGCGCCGCCGCCAAGGAGGTGCGAGTCTTCAACCTTGGAGCGTCCCTGCTCGGTTGGTGGGAGCATCTCTACTGGCAGGTGGCCGACCAACTCTTTCAGCAGCGCCGCTCGCAGTCTCTGGTCAATATCTTGCTATCGGCTTTTAGTCTGACCGGTCTGGCCGTCGGCATCGGCTGGTCGGCTTGGGCCGTGGCCAACGGCGGCCTCTCCCCCGGACAGTTCGCCGCCATGATGGTGGCGCTGCAGCAAGTCAGCACGCACGTCGATTTGGTCTTCTGGCGGTTTGGTTATCTCGCCAATCGCCTCCTGTACATCGCCGATCTCTTCACCTACCTCGACTTGGGACCGGAAGAACCAAAGGATGGCGAGCCAATCGACAGCGTCGGCGAGGTTCCGATTGCAGCCACCGGCATCTCCTTCCGCTATCCACAGGCAGAACGCCCGGCAATCGACGACATCTCGTTCACCATCCAGCCCGGCGAGCGCGTGGCTCTCGTCGGTGCCAACGGCTCGGGCAAGACTACGCTAGTCAAAGTACTGTTGGGCTTGTTCCATCCCACACAAGGGAAGGTGCTCTACGGCGATGTCGATCTGAACCGGGTGGATCGGAACGACCTGTGGGATCAATCGGCCGCAGTGTTCCAAGACTACACCCGTTTCGCCTTTTCTCTGGGAGAAAACATCGGCTTGGGACGCACCGAGCGCATGGGCGACCAAGCGGCCGTCGAGCGCGCCGCGCACCAAGGCGGAGCCGCCCCGATCGCCGAGCAACTGCCGCAGCACTACAACACCCTTCTCACCAAGGAATTTGCCGGCGGCACCGAACTGTCCGGCGGCGAGTGGCAGCGCGTCGCCATCTCCAGGGGGTTCATGCGCAACGCGGCCCTGATCGTGCTCGACGAGCCGACCGCGTCGCTCGATCCTCAAGCCGAGGCCGACGTGTTCCGGCGCTTCCTCGCCATGTCCGGCGAGCGGACCACCCTAGTGGTCTCCCACCGCTTGGGATCGGCCCGTCTATGCGACCGGATCTTGGTGCTAAAAGAGGGCCGCTTGCTCGAAAACGGAACGCACGATGAATTGCTGTCTCAAGGGGGAGAATACGCCCGCTTATGGGCTTTGCAGGCGCAGTGGTACGGCGAGGGGTAGGTTGCACCGTAACGTTGTCTCTGCATGGCTAGCCTATCCCCTCTCAGGCTAAGAAAACTCCTTCGCGCTGATGAACCAGTACATCGTGGGTGGCTGATGAGGTTGAGTCGGGTGACACGAGGGCGGTCAGTTTTTCGATCAATTCAAGGGACAAGGCTTGACATATACGTATATCTACCGTATAATACGTCTATTCTTACGTATAAACCTGCTTTTATCCGTAAGTTACGTAACAAAGGAGGATTGAAATGCAACCAAAAAGTGAACGTTTCGAGATGCGTCTTGATACAGAAACCTTGGAGCAGG
>JAPOYQ010000325.1 GCA_026706505.1 Gemmatimonadota bacterium | reverse complement strand
CGCCATCCAAGATACAGGCGCTTTCACAGTTGACCTGTATCTTGGATGGCGAAGAATCACGTCGCCGCCAATCTGCTGATGGGTTTCATCATGTTGAGTGGTCTGTTTGCCATGATGCAGACCAAGAAAGAGACCTTCCCCGAGATGTCGCTCGACCAGGTGCAAATCCAAGTGCCCTACTTGGGCGCGACCCCGGCCGAGGTTGAGGACGCCGTCTGCAAGCGCATTGAGGAACGGGTGCGCGGCCTAGAAGGGGTGCGCCGCGTGCGCTCTACGGCCGCTGAGGGCATGGGCGTAGTCAGCGTCGAGTTAGAGCGCGGTGCCGATATGGATAAACTCCTCGACGACATCAAAAACGAGATCGACCGCATCGACACTTTCCCGGCTGAGGTCGAAGAGCCGGTCATCAAGGAGCTAACCCGCCGCAATCAAGCCATCGACGTGGTTCTCTACGGCGAAGTCGAGGAGAAGGCCCTCAAAGTCGCAGCCGAACTCGTGCGCGACGACCTGCGCAGCAGCGGCGTTATTTCGCAGGTTGATCTCAAGGGCGTGCGCGTCGATGAGATTGCCATCGAAGTCTCCGAAGAGGCTCTGCGGCGCTACGGCCTAACCTTCGCGCAGGTGGCCGATGCGGTCCGCCGCACGAGCATTGACCTACCCGCTGGCAGCGTCGAGAGCGAGGATGGCGCGATATTGCTCCGCACGCAGGGGCTGATGCGCTCGGGGCGCGAATACGAAGAGGTCGTCGTCCTCACCCGTCCCGACGGTACGGCCCTCAAGCTCAAAGATGTGGCCACGGTCGTCGATGGCTTTGAGGATACGGATCTCGTCTCGCGCTTCAACGGCCAGCCAGCGGCCGTGGTGCAGGTCTTTCGCATTGGCGACCAAAACGCCCTCGACATTTCCGCCTATGTCCACCAGTACATCGAGGACAAACGCTCAACCCTGCCAGCGGGGATCCACATCGGCTACGCGCGCGACGACGCGCGCATCCTGCGCAGCCGCATCGATTTGCTGATCCGCAACGCCTGCCTCGGTCTGGTGTTGGTCTTCATCTGTCTGAGTTTTTTCCTCGACTTGCGCTTGGCCTTCTGGGTGATGATGGGCATCCCCATCAGCTTTTTGGGGGCCTTCGTGCTGATGCAGCCTTTCGACGCCTCGATCAACATGCTTTCGCTGTTCGCCTTTATCGTGGCCTTGGGCATCGTCGTGGACGACGCGATCATCGTCGGCGAAAATATCTTTTCCCACCGAGTGCAGGGGAAATCCTTCGGCCGTGCCGCTATCGATGGCGCGCTCGAAGTGAGCACGCCGGTCCTGTTCGCGGTGATGACCTCGATTGCGGCCTTTATGCCGCTGTTTTTCGTCGAGGGCATGATGGGTAAGTTCATGTCGGTCATCCCGGTAATCGTCATCTCAGTGCTCCTACTGTCACTGATCGAGAGTCTGTTCATTCTGCCGGCGCACCTGTCTTCTAAGGGGGACGGGCCACTCAGCCGCTTGTTTCGCCGGGTTTTCATCCGCCCACTCGATTGGCACGCCCGGGTCGTCGTTTCCTTTGACCGCGGCCTCAAGCACGTCATCCGCAACGCCTATCAGCCCACGCTGCGCTTGGCGCTGGCCCATCCAATTTCCAGCACCGCCCTAGCTTTATCGCTGATGCTATGTACCGCCGGACTGGTCGTCGGCGGCCATATCAAGTTTGTATTCATGCCCGAGATCGGGGCCGATTGGGTGACGATATCGGTCAACATGCCCCAGAGTACCACGGCGACCCAAACCGCCAAGGTCGTGCGACACATCGAAGAAAAGGCCATCGTCCTGCGCGACCAGATCGACGCCGAGCGCGAGGGCGGGGATTCAATCTACCGCAATTTTTTCACTTACATCGGCGACCAACCCTCGGCCCGGCGTTCTTCCTTTGCAAGCACTCCAAGTGCTGGTGGCCAAGGCCATCTAGCCGAAATTACCATCGAACTTTTACCTTCCGAGGAGCGCGATCTCGACAGCGCGGAGATTGAGGCGCGGCTGCGCCAACTGGTCGGCGAGGTACCCGGCCCCGAATCCATTGTTTTTTTCTCATCGCTGTTTTCCGCTGGCAATCCCATCGAGGTCGAGTTGGCCTCGGACAACTTTGACCAGCTCTTGTTGGCCGTTGATCGCCTCAAGGGCAAAATCGCCGAGTACGCCGGCACTGGCGATATCCAAGACAGCTTTGAGGAGGGCAAGCTGGAGATGAAACTCCGGCTCAAGCCCCAAGCCCGCACCCTCGGCCTCACGCTCGCCGATCTAGCCCGCCAGGTGCGCCAGGGCTTCTACGGCGACCAAGCGCTGAGATTCCAGCGCGACTCGGACGATGTGCGGGTGATGGTGCGCTACCCCAAAGACGAGCGCCGGAACTTGGGCGATGTGCGCTCGATGCGCGTGCGCACGCCTGCGGGTGCCGAGGTGCCCTTTGCCGAGGTGGCTACCGTCACCATCGGCCACGCCTCTGCCTCCATCCAGCGCACCGATGGCCAGCGCGTCGTGCGGGTGAGTGCCTCTGTAGATGACCAAGTCGCCAATGCCGACGAAATTAACCGCGATCTCGAAGCGTCGTTCCTGCCCGCGCTGGTGCAGGAGTATCCCGGTCTCGGTCTGCGCTACCGCTTCGCCGGCGAGCAGCAGGAGCGGCAGGACTCGCTGATGAGCCTGCGCCTCAACTTCATCATCGCCCTTGCCGCCATCTACGTGTTGCTGGCCGTGCCGTTCAAATCGTACACCCAGCCTCTCGTCGTCATGAGCGCGATTCCATTTGGCATCATTGGCGCGGTTTGGGGGCATTTGATCATGGGCTTGGACTTGGCGCTTTTGAGCCTGTTTGGGATCGTCGCGCTCTCGGGCGTGGTGGTCAATGATTCGCTGGTGTTGCTGACCTTCTACAATCAGATGCGGCGCGAGGGATCGTCGCACGAGGATGCTCTAGTCTCTGCCGGGGCCGCCCGCTTCCGCCCGATCCTACTGACCTCCCTGACGACCTTCTTTGGCCTACTGCCGATGATCCTCGAAAAAAGCCTCCAAGCGCAGTTCCTGATTCCAATGGCCGTCAGTCTAGGCTTTGGCATCCTCTTTGCCACCTTCATCATTTTGCTAGGCGTCCCGATAGGAATGCGCCTGTTGGTGGGAGTTCAGGAGTTTTGGGGGCGGTTGAGTGAGGATAAAACCGCCAAGGTCGCGCCGGCTACCGGATCTTGAAGGGTTGTGGCGCGATTGAAGTGGGGTGGTTTGTTGCCGCTGTGCATGGTGGCCTGCGCGCCTGCTGACGGTCCATCTTTCCCCTTTATCGACAAGGCCAGTGATTGGGGCATAGAGCGGTCCCACGTTGGCGGCGGTGCGGAAAAGCGCTATATCGTCGAAGCCAAAGGGGGTGGGGCTGCGCTCCTTGACGCGGACGGCGACGGCGATTTGGACATCTACTGGGTCAATGGGGAGGGCGGTGACAATGCTCTCTACCGCAACGACCGCGGCCGGGGCTTTGTCGATAGGGCGGCCGCGGCCGGTGCCACAGGTCGCGGCTGGGGCATGGGCGCGTTGAGCGCGGACTACGATGCGGACGGTGACGCCGACCTGTACATCACGTGCCTGCGAAAAAACATCCTCTATCGCAACGACGGGTTAGAGCAATTCGCCGATGCCACGGCTCGCGCCGGGTTGGCGCTGCCGGTGTGGAGCACGGGCGCGGCCATGGGCGACGCGGATTTGGACGGCGACTTGGATTTGTACGTGGCCAATTACGCGGATTTTGATTCGTCTGCGGTGCGGCCCTTGGGCACGCAGTGGAAGGGCCGGGACGTATTCATCGGCCCGCTGGGCTTGCCCGCGTTGCCGGACGCGCTCTACCGCAACGATGGGGCTGGCACTTTTGCCGAAGTGACGGAGGCTAGCGGCCTCGGTCAGCACGATCCGGGCTATGGGTTTGCCGTGCTCTTCATCGACAGCGACGACGACGGGGATTTGGACCTGTACGTGGCCAACGACTCGACGCCCAATTTCCTCTACCGCAACGACGGCGCGGGTACCTTTGCCGAAGTGGGGCTACAGGCCAATGCCGCGCTGGGGGAAACGGGCTTGGCGCAGGCCGGCATGGGCGCGGCTTGGGGCGATTACGACAACGACGGCGACGGCGATTTGCTGGTCACCAACTTTGAGGACGACTACAATACGCTCTATCGCAACACAGGCGGCGGCACGTTTGCGGACGTGAGCTTTGCCGCGGGCCTGGGCCGCATCAGCCTTCCCTTCGTGGGGTTTGGCGCGGTCTTTATCGATTACGACAACGACGCCGACCAAGACTTGTTCGTGGCCAACGGGCATGTGTATCCGCAGATCGAACGTCCGGGCAGCGGCGCGACCTACGCGCAAGCCAATCACTTGTTCGCCAATGACGCTGGCCATTTTAGCCTCGTCGAGTTGGGCGAGGATCGGGCGGTTAGTCGCGGCGCGGTGGCTGGGGATTTTGACGACGATGGCCGCGTAGATCTGTTCGTCACCAATCTCAACGGCCGGCCCTCCTTGTTGCACAACCAGACGGCCACCGGCCATCACTGGTTCGGTCTGCACCTTTTGGGCGCGGGGAAAAATCGCGAGGCCGTCGGCGCGAAGGTCGTATTGTGGAGCGGCGGCCAAAGGCAGCGGCGGGACGTGCTCTGCGGCGAGAGTTTTTTGGGCAGCGGCGACCGGCGCGTGCATTTTGGCTTGGGTGTGGCGACCCGGATAGATTCGCTGCACATCTATTGGCCGAGCGGTGCGCTGCAGCGGCTGACCGACTTGCCGATTGACGCGTATATGAGGGTTGAGGAGGGGGGCTAGAGGCGGTTGCTGTGCGGCGCGCGGCGGCTATATTTGCGGACACCCACTCATATGGAGGCCTCTTATGCGCGAATACCCATATCCAGAATACGACGGAGTGAGAAGCATTGTCTTGGGAATAGTCCTCAGCATTCTGACGCTTGGGATTTACTATTTCTATTGGCAATACAAACAGATGGAAACGCTCAATGCGTGGCTGGGGCGGGAGGAGTACAACTTCTGGCTTTGGCTCGTACTCTTTATCGTGACGTGCAGCATCTTTGAGCTTTACTACGAGTACAAGATGGCGAAGGGCATTAACGAGATTCAGGAAAGCAATAGTCTGCGCGTCAACGGAGATCTAGCCTTGATCTGCGTCCTGATTTCTATTTTTTCCCTCGGCTTGGCCGCTACTGCTATCCAGCAGTGGGAAATCAACAAGTTCTACGGTGAAAGCTCCGACAGTTAGTTCGGTTCACCTCGCGCGAGTTTTTCTCGTTGGGTTGGCTGTCGTCGCGGCATTCTTGTCGTGGCTTGGCCCAGTGCTCGCCGAGACGTGGCCGACCCTGTGTCCCTTCCGTTTCCTCACCCAGCTACCCTGCCCAGGCTGCGGCATGGGGCGCGCCTGCATCGCCCTTGCCCAAGGCAACCTCACCGACGCTTGGCACTACCATCCCTTCGCGTTTTTCCTCGTCCCATTGGCCCTCGGCTTGGCGTGCTATCCGAGTCGGTTCGGCCGCGCTTGGCTCGCGCTGCCCCCGTCTCTCCGCAAGGGCCTCGCTGGAGGCGTGCTGGCTTTCGTGCTGGCGCTGTGGGGGTATCGCTTACTGCTCGTCTAGTGGCTCAGCGCCCAGACTGCGATATTGGCACCCATTTTGAGGGCGTCGAGTCGCTTGCTCTCCGGGTCGCTGTGGACGTCGGGGTCCTCCCAGCCGTCGCCCAGGTCTGCTTCATACGTGTACAGAACGGCTAGGCGTTCGCCCGTGAAAAGCGCGAGGGCTTGCGGCCTTTTGCCATCGTGTTCGTGGACTTTGGGCAGGCCGGCTGGCAACTCGAAGTGGCAGTGGAACAGGGGATGTTCGGGCGGGAGCTCCACCCATTCGGCAGTGGGGAAGACTTGGCGCATGGCGCGGCGGAAGCTCTCGTCCATGCCGTAGTTGTCGTCGGCGTGGAGGAAGCCGCCGCTTTCCAAGTAGTGCCGAAGCCGCACCGCCTCCTCGGCGGAAAAGGCCACATTGCCGTGCCCAGTCATGTAGATGTACGGATAGGAAAACAACTCCTCATCCATGATCTGCACGCGCGCCTCGGCTTCGGCCGCGTCGATTTGGGTGTGTTCCCTTAAGAAGCGGAGGAGGTTGGGTAGGGAAGAGGGGTCGCTGTACCAGTCGCCGCCGCCGCCGTATTGCAGCCGCGCAATGGTAAATAGGGGCTGGGCCGGGCCGTCCACCGCGAGGAGCGCAATGGCGAGCGCAACGCAGAGGCCACGCATATCAGCGGCTGTTGATCACGGCGAATTTGCCGCGCACCGCGTTGCCGGTTTCAGCCTGCGCGACAAAGTAGTAAATACCCGATCCCACGAGAAAACCCGCCGCACTCTGGCCATTCCAAGTGACTGCGCCTTCGCCCGCCGCGCCGTCGAGCTGACGGATGAGTTCGCCCGCCGCGGTGAAAATGCGCACGCCAGCGCCCAGCGGCAGGTCGGCAAAGGTCAGGGATGCGCCGCGCACGCCGATGTAAAAGGGGTTGGGATACGCGTACGCTTGAGGCCCAGCCGCCGCTCCCGAGACGCCGAGTTGCAGGCGGCTCATCCCGGCGAGCGTGCCAATCCACAGCGCGTCGTTTTCCCGATCGAAGTACAGTGAGTTGACGCGGTTGTTGACGAGGCCGTCGCTGGTGTCGAGCGCGAACTCGACTTGGCCCTCGGTGTCGATGCGGGCCAAACCGTTTTCGGTGCCGACCCAAATGCGCCCCCAGTCGTCTTCGGCCAACGACGTGACCGCGGTGTTCGGTAGGCCGTTGTCGGCGTTGTACACCTTCCAGCTTTCGACAGCAAAATGCGCGTCAGGGCGCGAATACTCGCCGCGCACTGCATTGAGGCCGTTGTTCGTGGCGACCCATACCCGCCCCGAGCGATCGACGAGAATGTCGCTGACGGTATCGCTAGTCAGGCTTGGATATGAGGCCGTGTCGAAGGCGAGGCCGATTTCGTCGCCGGTCTCAAAAGGGGTCCCTCCATCGTCTAAGAGGAAAAAGCCGTCGCTCGCCGTCCCGACCCACTTCAGGTCGTCGGGACCAATGGCGATTTTGGTCATGTCCCGTCCCGCGGACATGCCGAAGTCCAACTGACTGTTGAGTGTGGCCCGTTGG
>JAPOYQ010000691.1 GCA_026706505.1 Gemmatimonadota bacterium | reverse complement strand
CCAGTAGTGGTCTCCGGGTTGCCGAACATCACGCCGATCTTCATGCGCAGTTGATTGAGAAAAATCAGACACGTTTTCGAGCGATTGATGGAGCCGGCCAACTTGCGCAGAGCTTGGGACATCAGCCGCGCGTGCAACCCCATGTGCGAATCGCCCATGTCGCCTTCCAACTCGGCCTGCGGCACCAGCGCAGCCACTGAATCGACCACGATAATATCGAAGGCACCGCTGCGCACCAAGGTATCGACGATCTCGAGGGCCTGCTCGCCCGAATCCGGCTGCGATATGATTAGGTTTTCTACATCGACGCCAATGCGCCGGGCAAAGCTGACGTCGAGGGCGTGTTCGGCGTCGATAAAAGCCGCAGTGCCGTTCTGCTTTTGCGACTCGCGGATGGCGTGCAGCGAGAGCATGGTCTTGCCCGCCCCCTCTGGACCGGATATTTCGACGATCCGCCCCTTGGGCAAGCCGCCGATGCCCAGCGCTGCATCTACAGCCAGCGATCCAGTAGAAATCACCTCCACCTCTTGGACTCCGCCCTCGTCGCCGAGGCGCATAATCGACCCCTTGCCGTACTGCTTTTCAATCTGCGACATTGCCAGTTCCAGCGCTCTAGCCTTGTTGCCGTCTGCGCTGTGTCCGTTCGCTTTCGCCATGAAAATCTCCCCAATTAAAGTGTGGTATCGGTCTAGCTCGCCCACTCGACCAAATAGGACGACGAGCGAATGACCACGTTGCTGTACAGGCCGGCGATCACGTCGTCGGCCACAATGCCCCATCCCCTGGGCAGGGCTTCTAGTTGCCGCGCTGGGGGCGGCTTGACTATATTGAAACCGCGGAAGACGAAGAAACCCGCGATAACCGTCCCAGCGCTTGCGGGCAAAAATGCCACTGCAAAGAGAAAGCCCACTCCCTCGTCAATGACGACCTGCCCGGGATCATCGCCCCATTCCGGGGCCGCCCGGCCCGCGCTATACACCCCAATGGCCGAGGCAACCAAGAGCACACCGAGCCATTCCAGCATCCCCAAAGAAGGAAAAAACAGCCAGTACAACAGGGCGACGAACGCGGTACCAGCCGTACCAGGTGCCCACGGGGCATAGCCGACGAAAAAGAGCGTGGCGATCAGTCGGTTCAGAAGAAACGCGTTCCTCTACGCCGCGCTCAGGATTCCTTGTAGGAAGAGGTCGCGCGGAACAGGTAGTGAAAACCCGACAGCAGCGTCAGTAACAGCACCCCTGCCAACAGTGCATTGGCCAAAAGCTGGATTAGCTGGTCGTCGAGAAAGAAGAGATGACCCGCGGCAAAGCGCCCCAGCGCCTCCTCGAGACCAATGACAAAAAGTATGAAGATAACCGTAAAAAGCTGGACCGCGGTCTTCCACTTGGCCAAGCGCGAAGTGACCATAGGGCGGCCCCGGTATATCCCGTAGAGACGCATGCCCGTAATCAGGATGTCTCGCCCGACGATGGGCAAGACCAGCCAAAAATTGACCATTCTGTTCAACGCTAGGGCAACGAGTGCCGAAGTTACCAAAATCTTGTCTGCCAACGGGTCCAAGAAGCGCCCCAACGGCGTTACTTGGTTGCCGGCGCGCGCTAGTTTGCCATCGTAGAAATCGGTCAGCGAGGCCGCGCTGAAGACGACGAAGGCAAGGCTTTTCAAATACCAAGTATCGGTGAACAGCAGCAGCAAGAACAGCGGTGTCAAACCGATCCTGAGCGCGGTCAGTCCATTGGGCAAGTTAAAAATATCGCGCCGATTCATGACTACCTCACAGCGAAGACCGGCCGGCAAAGGCGAGGGAGAGGGTGACGCTGTCGGCCAAGTCCAAATCCGCGCCCACCGGCAGACCGCGCGCCAGCCTCGACACCTTGGTCAGCGGCATGAGTTGCTGAGCAATGAAGTGAGCGGTGGCATCGCCTTCGGCATTGGCGTTGAGTGCGAGCATTACCTCCTGTACGCCCTGCTGGCGCACGCGATTGACCAAGGAGTCGATGTGCAAATCTTCGGGCAGCACTCCGTCCTGGGGAGAGAGCACCCCGCCGAGCACGTGATACGCCCCAGAGTAAAACTGACTCATCTCAAAGGCCAGCACGTCGCTGGCTTCGGCCACCACGCAGATGAACTGCTGGTCGCGCCGGGTGTCTCGGCAGACTTCGCATAGGGGCTCGCCCTTTTGGGTAAAATTGTAGCAGGTGGCGCAGTGTTCGATCTGGTCTTTGGCGGCAATGAGTGCCTTGGCGAGTAGCTCGGCTTCCTCGCGCGGCCTCTTGACCACATAGAGCGCCAAACGCTGCGCTGTCTTGCGGCCGATACCGGGCAGCTTGGCAAATGCGACGATCAAGTCTTCGAGGGCCAAAGGTTCCATGGGATCTCAGACTAACTCGCCGTCAAAAGTATCGAGCACCGAGCGCAGAGTGGGATCGGACTCGGGCTGGCTCGCCGCCTGCGGGGTCGGCTGATCTCCTTTCTTTGCGACGGCCTCTAAGCGCAGCCGCCGCCCGTATTTCGCCTCAGCTATCCCCTCTACGCTTTCTCGATTGTTGAGCACCTGGTTCATGGCGAAGCGGTCGGCCTCACCAAAGCCCAGTTTGAGTACGTGGCCCTCTAGCCCAATTAAAGTCGCTCCATTGAGAAAATGGGCCAGCGACGGCTTGATAGCGCGCACGGCATTGACTAGCTCGTCCCAAGTGGTGCGCACCTGATCAAAGCTCAGGCTAGCAGCGGCATTGCTCGACTCATCCGGGGCGGCAGCTTGCTGTTGGGCCGGAGGTAGAGGCGCGGGCTGTTCGCTATAGTCGTTTGGGAGCGGAGGCGCGGCCTGTTCATTGAAGCTATTTGGAGGTGAGGATGCGGCTTGCTCATTGGGATTGCTTGGAGACGGAGACGCGGCCTGTTCGCTGCGACCCCTTGGAGGCGGAGATGCAGCCGGACGTGGTGCGGCACCTTCGAGTGAATGCAAGCGGCGCAGCAGTTCGCCCACATCGACAGACCGGCCCATTAGCGCCAGATGCACCAAGGCGATTTCCACGCGGAAACGCGGCTGTACCGAGCGCTTTATATCCGCTTCTAAATCCAAGAGCGACTGCATCATGCGGAGTAAATCCTCGACCTCCATAGCGTCCGCAAGCTCGCCACAGCGACGGCGGGCCTCTTCGGCCATATCCAACTCGTCGGTCCCACCCTGTATCTTGGCGAAGAGCAGATGGCGCAAAAGTTCGACTAGGCCATAGACGAACTCCTCAATATCGATCCCTTCGTCAACCGCTTGGGCGACGATCTCCAGCACTCGGGCGGGCGCTGCTTCGCGCATGGCGTCGAGCAATTCAAAGTAGAGTCCGCGATCGACGAGACCCAACACCTGCACCACGGCTTGCTGCGACACCTCCGAGCCAAATGAGACCACTTGATCGAATAGGCTCTCGGCGTCGCGCAAGGCACCGTCCGCGCGGCTAGCCAACAGATGGAGCGCTCCCTCCTCGACCGCGATGCCTTCTGCCTGGGCAATCATGCCGAGATGAGCGGCGATCTGCCCGGTGGAGATGCGGCGAAAATTGAAGCGCTGACAGCGCGAGAGAATGGTGTCGGGAACCGACTGCACCTCTGTGGTGGCGAAGATGAAAACCACATGCTCCGGCGGCTCCTCCAGCGTCTTCAACAGCGCATTGAACGCCGAGGTCGAGAGCATGTGGACTTCGTCGATGATGTAGATTTTATAGACGCCTTCAGTCGCGGCGTAGCGCACGACTTCGCGCAACTCGCGGATGTCATCGACGCTGTTGTTGGAAGCCCCGTCGATCTCCAGCACGTTCATGCTGGTGGAGGTGGCGATGCTCTTGCAGGAATCGCATGTTTCGCAGGGATTGCCGTCGCGGGGGTCGGCGCAGTTGAGAACCTTGGCGAGAATCCGCGCGGTCGTGGTCTTGCCCACGCCGCGGGGGCCGCAAAACAGGTAGCACTGCGCAATGCGTCCGGAATGGACGGCATTCTTTAAGGTCGCAGTGATGTGCTCCTGCCCGACGACTTCGTCGAATTGGCGAGGACGCCACTTGCGCGCTGTTACCTGATAGGCCATTTGCGTTGCTCGACACAGCCAAGCTGAAGGGATTAAACAAAAAATTAAAAGGCCGTGCACCCATCTTCGACCCCGCCCTCAGGTCTGCCCAGTGCCAGTTAGCTCCAACCGGACAGCTCTGCGGCACACCAAGAGACATTCCTACCGCTGCTACCTTCCGGTCCTGACGGGGTTCAGAAGTTCTTGGTTGCGCAGAATCCGGTCTTCAGCGCCACTTTGCTCCGGTCGAACAAGAGGTGCGAAGACCTCTGGATGGGAATTCAATCCCGCTATAGCGGATTGCGGGTACAGGGCACCGCTATCTCCCCATCTAGCACGACCTAAAATTCTGCATTTCACCAGCGGGTATCCGGAAAATATGGTGGAGCAGATGGGGATCGAACCCACGACCTCCAGATTGCGAACCTGGCGCTCTCCCAGCTGAGCTACTGCCCCATCCGGATCAATTTATGGCGGAGAGAGTGGGATTCGAACCCACGGTAGGGGGTTACCCTACACACGATTTCCAGTCGTGCACCTTCGACCACTCGGCCATCTCTCCGCAAAAGCATTTTACCTTTAGATGGCGGAGAGGGTGGGATTCGAACCCACGGTGACCATACAGCCACACCGGTTTTCGAGACCGGCCCGTTCGACCACTCCGGCACCTCTCCTCAATCTACTTGGCCGCTCGCAGGGCCACAAAAAACCCCTTGAGCAACTCGGCACATTCTCGCTCTAGCACTCCGCCGCGGACCTGGCAGCGATGATTGAGCCGAGGATCCTCCGCGACATTGCGCAACGAGCCGCAAGCACCGGCTTTGGGATCAGCGGCCCCAAAGACCAGCCGCGACACTCGGGCCAAGACCGCAGCTCCAGCGCACATGGCGCAAGGTTCCAAAGTGACGTAGAGCGTCGTTGCCAACAAGCGCCGCGTCCCCAGTGCTGCCGCGGCTTGGCGCAAGGCCAGCATTTCCGCGTGGGCCGTGGGATCCTGCGTCGCTTCAATGGCGTTACCGGCCCGGCCCAAAACCCCTCCAGCACCGACGACGACAGCACCGACGGGCACCTCGCCGCGCCGGCCGGCGCGCTCGGCCTCGCGCAGGGCTTCGCGCATCCAACTACTGTCTTCGGCGAATGAGCTAAGTTCTTCCGTAGATTCCATTTGAGGCCGTTTTTAAGGGGCCTCCCAAGCGGTGTAAATATAACGGCTGTCCAAAACAAGAGCAAGGCTTAGCGGCACTTCAAAAGCGCTTGCGATAATGGTCGCGGGGGAACAGAGAAGGGGCCCGACGCTGCCAGTAACTTTCCTCGTCGGGCGCGATTTTGCGGTCGAGCGGATCGCGCCCCAAAAGGCGCATGCCAAGCCCGATCAGCGTAAAAAGCGTGTAGAAAACTAGCCCTAAGAGCAGGTGGATATTGACAAAGGCCACGATTCTCGCCAACCACATATAGGGAAAGTAGATCGGCTTCAGCGCGACGGGCAGCGCCAACCCGGTTCCGAGAAACACCAGCGAGGCCGCGTGTACGAGCTGGGCAATGCCGACCGCTTCCACGTACCATAGATAGCCGCCTAGCAAGGCCAGCAACGCCGCCAGCACGAGGCCAAACCGGCGCAAATCGCCGCGCGTGGGAACCGCAACCCCCCAGTAGCTCTTGACCTCAGTCAAGCTCGAACTCCTCTTGCCAATCTAGCTCTTCCTGCCACTGCGGCTGGTCTTTCTTGTCCAAGATATAAGAGCCTATGATCAAAAAATCCATCTCGGTCCGCATGAAGCAGCGATAGGCGTCTTCTGGACTTTGGACGATGGGTTCGCCGCGCACGTTGAAGGACGTGTTGACCACCACTGGATAGCCAGTCAGGCTCTGAAAGGCGCGAATCGCGTCGTAGTAGCGAGGATGATCTTGCCGGCGCAGCGTCTGCACCCGCGCCGAGTAATCCACGTGCGTGACGGCCGGCATATCCGAGCGCGGCACATTTAGCTTGTCAATGCCGAACAGCCGCTGCTGGTCTTCGCTCATGGGAATCTGCCGTTCCGCTTTAACCGGGGCCACTTGCAACATGTAGGGCGAGTCGGCATCCAACTCAAAGAACTCGTGTACGCATTCGCGCAGGACCGTCGGGGCAAAGGGGCGGAAGCTCTCGCGGAACTTGATCTTGAGGTTCATCACCGACTGCATCTGGGCGGAGCGCGGGTCGCCGAGAATCGACCGGGCACCGAGCGCGCGCGGCCCAAATTCCATCCGCCCCTGAAAAAAACCTACTACCTTGCCCGCGGCCAACAGCTCGGCCACGCGCACCGGCAACTCGTCCTCGGCGAGTTTGTGCGCCACTCCCGCCTGCTCCTCAATGCACTGGTAGATCTCTTCGTCCCCGTACTCAGGCCCTAACAGCGCCCCCTGCATCGCGTCGTTTTCGCCGTCTGCCACCCGCTCGTGACCCAAGTGGTTATACCACAACGCCAGCGCAACGCCCAAGGCTCCGCCGGCATCGCCTGCAGCCGGCTGGATCCAGATGTTTTCAAAAGGACCCTCGCGCAGGATGCGGCCGTTGCCGACGCAATTGAGGGCCACGCCACCGGCCATGCACAAGTTTTTGAGTTTGGTTTCTCGATGCACCGTGCGGGCAATGCGCAACATGACTTCCTCGGTGACGACCTGACAGGAGCGCGCAATATCCATCTCGCGCTGAGTCAGCGGCGTCTCTGGCCGCCGCGGCGGTCCCCCGAAGAGCTTGTCCATGGCCCGACTGGTCATAGTCAGACCGGATAGGTAGTTGAAATATCGAGTGTTGAGCTTGAAGGAACCGTCGTCCTTCAGGTCGATGATCTCGTTGAGCATTAGATCGACGTATTTTGGCTCGCCATAAGGGGCCAGTCCCATCAGCTTGTACTCGCCGGAGTTGACCTTGAAGCCCGTAAAATAGGTGAACGCCGAATAGAACAAACCTAGCGAGTGGGGAAACTTGATGTCGGCCAGCGTGTGAATTTCCCCATCTCGGCCGTAGCCATAGCTGGTAGTAGTCCACTCCCCGACCCCATCCAAGGTCGCGATCGCCGCTTCCTGATACGGCGACGGGTAGAAGGCCGATGCGGCGTGCGACTCGTGGTGGTCGGCGAATAGCACGGGTACTTCGCAGCCGAGTTGCTCTTGGATTAACTGTGGGGTCCACA
>JAPOYQ010000147.1:7021-7232 GCA_026706505.1 Gemmatimonadota bacterium | reverse complement strand
GCGCGGACCGTCCGCAGAGGGATTTGGTCGCCAAGCGCACCGACTACGCGGAAGCCGGCATTCCGGAATACTGGATTGCCGATCCCCGCAACGCGACGATCCAGGTACTCGCGCTCGAAAGCGAGAGGTATGTCGAGCACGGAGTGTTTGCCCGCGGCGATACAGCCACGTCGCGGCTGCTCGATGGCCTTAGTGTGGACGTAGGTGCGGG
>JAPOYQ010000147.1:0-6984 GCA_026706505.1 Gemmatimonadota bacterium | reverse complement strand
GTGTTCGACGCCCCGGAGAGTTAGTGGTCAGTGGTCAGTCCTTGCACCGCATCCTAGGGGCCGGGGAGACTGGCTACGGTCTCGTTAAAATTCCCCCTCGTATATCTCGTCAAACAGGGCTTTGACCCCTTCGACGAGTCCCGGCTCCGGCGCTGGATGGGGCGGCCCTAAGCGGTGGTTGGGGTAGAGGCCCTTCAATTGGATGGCCGCTTTTATGGAAGCCAGCCAGTTGTGTTTGATCGCCCACTGCAACCACGGCTCTTCATAGCGATACACCAAATCCCAAGCCCCGGCTGCATCGCCGTTGACCAGCGCGTTGTAGAAGGCATTGGCAATGTCGGGTCGGAAGGGGGCGACTGTGCATAAATAGGCGGGAGAGCCGAGCGGATAGCCAAAGGCGAAATTGCGCATCTGCCCGCCGCTGATCACCCCGAAACCAAAATTGCGCGTCTGGCGGATCAGGTCGTAATACGTGTAGAATTGGTCGCCGTCGTTTTTCATGCCGATGATGTGGGGGCGCTGGGCTAGTTCCACGGCGGCTTCCAAGGGGAAGGGAGGTTGGCCGCCAGCCCACAGCAGCAGGGGGATGTCGGCGGCCCCTTCCAAGGCGTCGAAGTAATTGACCAGAACCGGCGTGGTATTGCCCAGATAGGGATGGACTTGGACTTTGACCGCGTCCATCCCTACAGCTTGGGCATGGGCTAGATAATCTCGCGTCTTTGCCGCCTTCCAAAAACCAGTACCGCCGATGCAGAAGGCCCGGCCGGCGCAGGCTTGGCCCACCGTTTCGGTCACGGCCCATATATCCTCGTCATCTAGGCAAGCGAATTCGCTGCTGCCGTAGGTCAACATCAGAATGGGCGCTCCGTGTGCGCTGAGCCAATCCACGTACGCAGCTACTGCTTGGAGGTCTAACGCGCCGGTCTCGTCAAAGCACAAATTGAGCGGGACCACTGGTCCCTTCATGCGCGCTAAAGCTGATGCCGCCTTGTCCATTGTCTATCTCCTGTGAGTGTGATCAGATCAGTAAACTATTGAAACTAACTCGACAGCCAGCTCGGTGCTCCCATCTCCTTCGACCTTCAACCGCGCTATATAATTGCCCGGCGGCACTTGCTCCCCCATCCCGGTGCGTCCATCCCACGCCAACCGCAGCGGTCCAGCCGTGCCCATCAACTCTACCCCGGCCACGCGCCGTCCTGCCAAATCGAAAATCTCCAGTTGCACGGGCCGCGCTGTCAAAACATCGACCAGATCCAATGCGACGACCAACTCGTCGTTGACCCCGTCGCCGTTGGGTGTCAACACGCTGGGGGCAATGGACATATTGGCCCACAAAGATCGACCCAGCGGCAAGCGCACCACATTGGTGCTGCTTTCCACCGACTCCGCAGCATCTCCTGGTTCGACCCGCTGGCGCACGGGCTCGGCCAGACGACTGTCCTCTAGGAACAGCTCAAAGCGAGTGGCGTCGAGGAAGATGGCCGCGGCAAAATCCACTTCCACCAACTGCCCCGAGCGCACAGGCTGCGGCAATTGCACGGCAAAACCATCCTCCACCACAGCCACCTCCGCTTCCCTCACCACCCCATCCACCCGCACCTGGTCGAACTGCAAATCCGTCGAGGCCTGCACCAATAGTCGGTCAAAGCCGTTGCGCGTGCGCACGGGCCGCACATAGTACGTGAAAATCTCCTGCTGGCCCGGTTGTACCAGTACGGGTGCTAGTTCCGCGGCTACCTGCTGGGCTAGGGGCTCGGAAAAATCCAGTACCACCCAATCCAGTTGCGCCCCCACTGACGGATCGCCGGATACCAGCCGCCCTTCCAACTGCACATAGCGCCGCATGGAGGGCGATTGGAAGGGCTGGTCCGGCTCCAAGTACACCGGACTCCACGGACTCCAATCCGCCCCTGGCACAAAGACCGTGTCAATGGGCCCGCGAAAAGAGGGGATGCGCCGCTCCCACTTCCGCTGAGTGATTTCTTTGCCCTCTGGATCGCGGTATATCACCTCGGTATCGAGCGTATTGCCCGAGCGGCTGCGCAGTTCCAGACGCGTGCCCCCCGGGACCTGACCGCCCCAGCGCAAGGCATTGATATTCTTCTGCCCCTGCAAATCCAAAATGGGCGAGCGCAGATCTACCTGAACCGGCACGCCGCGGCCAAAGACCTGGAATTCGGAGATAGTACCAGAAGCTCCGCAGCCGCGCGCAGCCTCGCTGCCGAACTCGTCGCCGCAGTTGGCGTCCCACGTCTTCCAGCTAATGCGCACAAAGCGGACCGGTAGGCTGGTAAAACGGTGATCGGCCAAGCCCTGCCTCCGGTTGAGCCAGCCACCCCAACCGGAAAAGTGCTTGGTCCAGCGCAGCGAGCCGTCCGGGGCCTGCGCACCGTCCGAGGTCAATACCTCGTAGAAATTGAACCAGAACCAGCGATACTGGCGGGAAAAGGAGATCAGCCGCACCAAGTCAACCCAGTAAACAGCCCCCAGATCCAAGGTGATCTGAGCAATCACATCGGCATCGGCCCGGGTCGCCCGGATATTGGACCAGACTGTGCTGATGCGGCCGTCCATCAACTGCAGGGCATTGGCTAGGTTCGGGATATCGGGATTCTTGGTATCGACCCCCACGACAATGTCCACGCCGCCGCCTCGCTCGATGGCCCCCTGTACCAGATTGTCGCCAAAGGCCTCCACCTCGATCTCGACCAGTCGCGCCTCGGGTGCCGCTTTTAGGACCTCTACCCGCACGAAGTGCACTGGGAAAGGCTCGTCTGGGTTCAATTTATAGGTGATCCGGCGGCGGTCCTCGGTAAAGCGTTCTTTAATCCGGTACGCCAGGGTGCCTTCTATCTGCGTGCGGGTCTCGTCGCGGAACTGTTCGCCAGTAGATAGCAGTAGATCGAAAATCTCAAAGGGAGGCCCTCGCGCGGAAAAAATTAGATGCACCCGGTGGGCCGAAACCACCCGGCCCAGATCCACTTCGATAAACCAATCCTCGGCCTTCTCGTCCAAATCCGGCCCCCAGCCCGTATTCTTGTCCCCGTCCAGCACTCCCGGTGCCTCTAGGGCATTGGAACCTACCCGGCTGATCCCGCCACCAAAGGCCACCGCGTCCAGGGCCGCATTGTTGTTCCGGCGCACCGCCACCGGCCGAATGCTCCCCTCCCGCGTCAGTTCCACCGCCCCGAGGGGCAACTCCCACTGGCGCCACTGGGCCGCTGTTGCAAAGCGCAACTCGTCGCCGAAGCCCTTTTGCCAAGGGGCCAACAGAATGCCGATGGCGAGCAAAAAGTTTACCAAGTGGTGCTGCTGCGGTTGGCCAAGTAGCGGTCGAGGTTTTCTTCCTTGGTAGGCTGGATCACTTGTACGGTGCCGTAGATGCCGCCCATGCCCTCCCCGTCGAACACGTATAGTGCGACCGTATTCTCGCCATCGCGCATGACTTGATCGCTGATATCGAGAATGAACGGCCGACTCCACTTATTGTGCTCGCCGACCCAGTGGCCATTGACGTACACGGTGGCGTGCTGATCCACTCCGCCGAAGGCTAGATGCACCGGCTGGCCTTCTTTTGCATCCACCTTAATTTGGGTCCGGTACCAAGCCCCCCCGTTGTAACCGGCATAGCCTTGGGCCTCCCAAGCCTGTCCAATGCTGATGTCGGCCCATTCCGAATCGTCGAAGCCCGGGACGGCGTACTCGCGATCCAGTAGAGGATTCAGCCTGCGTTCATCGAGGCGCTCATCGAGGCGGAATTTCCACTGCGTGGGCACCTTGGCTACCTTTTTATGGGAGTAGGGTATCACCACAGGCGAGTTAGCATAGGAGGAGTACTGCTGATCCGCTCCCTTCTTCAAGCTGGGTGAGGCCCAATCGAAGATAGGCTGATACACATTGATCCTATCGATGCCCGCTCTGTTCGTCCCGCCGTACACGTACAGGGCCACCGTATTCTCGCCATCGCGCACGGCTATGGGGCCAATATCGACGATGAGCGGCCGTTCCATGATGTTATCGCTACCATGGAAGGCGGTTGAGCGGCCATTGACGTACACTTCGATAGACTGATACTTCCCTTCAATATACATTTGTACTGGACGTACGCGATCGGCCGCTATCGTGAGCTTGGTACGGTACCAAGCTCCTCCCTCGTAGTCAGAATAGCCCTGTTCTGCCCAAGGTCGTCCGATCTCTATATTGGCCCATTCCGCATCGTCGAAGTTCGCGGGGGCGTACTCGTGGAACCGCGACGGACGCTCCATGGGTTTCCGGTCTGCGTCGAGGTGGAATTCCCACTTTGTGGGCACCTTGGCCACTGGGTCTATGTCGGTGGCACGACGGAGGAACTTTTTGATATCCGTCTTTCGCTCCGTCCCTAAAAATTTCCAAGATAAAAGAATATTATCGTGGAAGGGGCGATCGTGGCTTGACTGACTCTGCCACTCAATTTGCTGATTGGTCTGTTTCATCTGCCGCTTGGCCTGTTCCATCTGCTGCCGGAGAGCTTTTAACTGTCGGCGCGCCTGCTCGTCGATGAATACCGAATCGACACCGACGCCTAGGGAGGACTTGATATCCTCCACGTAATCCTGTATCCCGTGTATCCGATCGCCGAGGAACATCGCATGGGCATCAATGCCCCGCTTCATTTGCCACTCGGCGTGTTTCATCTGTCGCTCCATTTGCTCCTGCTGCCGCTCTAGTTGCCGCTGGAGGGCCTCCATCTGCCGCTTGGTCTGTTTCATCTGCTGCTCCATCTGCCGTTGGGCAGCCTCCAACTGTCGGCGCACCCGCTCGTTGTTGAACACCGAGTCGGTACTGGTGCCCTGCTTGGCCTGCTCCATCCGCCGCTTGGTCCGCTCTGTTGCCTGCTTGAGCCGCTTAGTCTGCTCCGTTACCTGCTGCTGGATGGTCTCCCACTGCCGCTCGCTCAGTTCCATCTGCTGCTTAGCCCGCTCCATTACCTGTTGCACCTGTCGGCGGATATAGGATTCAGAGGCAGTGCGATGGGACGGTTCCTCGATCGTCGCCTCGCGTCGGTGAGTTGATCCCAGACGCCGTGCCGCCTCCGCTCCCACCTCTGGCTGGTCGGGGTACTTGTCGCGTACGGCTTCGTAAGTCTGGCGCGCCTGTGCTAGCCCCAGCTTCTCTTGGCATACCCCGATGCGTAGCTGCGCCCGAGCCGCCATCTTTTCGTCTCCCTCGCCTTTCTCGTGTGCCTCAATCACTTGCTTATAGAGGCGAATGGCCTCCTCCAAATTGCCCTCGCCCTTCTCCTGCGTGAGGGCCGCTTGATAAGTTTCCTCGACACTGCTCGCTAGCAGACTGCTGGCACTCAGTAATACGCAACTGAGGAAAATCGCTATAATGCGCCCCATGATGGACCTCCTTGTTTAGGCGGGTGAATGCGCGGTTGTGCGCTCACCTTTGAACCTAAACGCTGGCCTTGTCCGAGTTGTCATGGTTGTGTCATGGATGTGCAAAAAGGTTGTACTTTCTGGCCTCATTCCACAAAGCGGTATCCGACTCCGTGTACCGTGAGGATGTGGCGCGGCTGGGACGGGTCGGCCTCCAAGCGGTTGCGCAATTCGGCGATGTGATTGTCCACCGTGCGCGTGGTAGGGTACACTTCGTAGCCCCACACCTGCTCCAAGATCTGCGCCCGAGTCAGGGCACGGCCCTTGCTTTCCCATAGGAGGTGCAGTACGCCGAATGCCTTGGGGGACAGATGCACGGCTTGGCCATCCACGGTCGCTTCGTAGCGGTCGAAGTCGATCCGCGCCTTCCCGAACTCCAGGACGGCACCCACGGCTGATGTCAACTCGCCCCGTCGCAACACCGCTTTGATCCGAGCCATGAGTTCGCGGACGCCCACTGGTTTGGTGACGTAGTCGTCAGCCCCCAATTCCAAGCCTAGAACTTTATCGACTTCTTCGCCGCGCGCCGTGAGCATAATGATGGGCGTGACCGCTCCTTGCGCCCGCAGACGGCGGCACACTTCGTACCCGTCCATCGTGGGCAGCACCACATCCAGCAAAATCAGATCTGGCTGCCAAGCCAAGGCTCGCTTTAGCCCCTCGGCTCCATCGGCGACCGCCTCGGCCTCGTGGCCTTCAAAGATCAGATTATCGACCAGCACCCGGGCGATGGCCGCCTCGTCTTCTACTACCAGAATCTTAGGCATGAGCTTTGTCCTCGGTATGCACCGGGAAGTACAGATGGAATACACTGCCGCCACCCGGCCGGTTGGCGGCCGCCACCCGACCTCCATGCGCCTCGACCACGTTTTTGACTAGGGATAATCCCAGCCCTGTACCCGCGGTACTGGCTGCGTTCGCTCCCCGGTGGAATTGCTCAAAGATGCGTTCTTCTTCGCCCGCAGGGAGGCCGATGCCCCGATCGGCTACTTCTACGACCACCTCGGCATCGCGCTGTTCTACGGCTAGGCGGATGGCCTTGTGCTCGGATGAGTACTTGACTGCGTTGCCTAGGATATTGGCCACGGCGCCTTCCACCGCTTCTTGGTCGGCCAGTACCGAGGGCAGTTCCGCAGCAATAGCTTCCTCCACCTCAAAGCCCTCTGCGGCGAATACTCCGCCAAAGGTCTCCAGCGCGTCTCGGGCCACAGTCCCTAGGTTGCAAGGTTGGCGCTGGTAGGTCCGGTCGCCGCGCTCAATGCGGGCGAAATCGAGCACATTATCCACCAAGTGCGACAGCCGTCGGCTCTCGTGCAAGAGGGTGGTCAGATAGTCCTGCATCTGTTCATTCGACCGGTAGCGGCCCATGAGCAGGGTCTCGGCGTACATGCGGATAGACGTGAGCGGGGTGCGCAGTTCGTGCGATACATTGGCGACAAATTCGGAGCGCAGGCGGGCTACCTGCACTTCGCGCCCAGCGTCCCGCAGAATCATAAGCCCACCCAAAACCACGGATACGGCCAAGGCGAAAATGCCCCCGCCCACCAGCTAGTTGCGCGTG